>DASUPI010000374.1:0-8950 GCA_036281135.1 Rhodoplanes sp.
TCGCCGCGCACCAGTCCGCCCGGCGAACCATCCTCGACCACACGGCCCGCCTGCAGCACCACGATGCGATCGAAGCTGCGCAAGGTCGAGAGACGGTGCGCGATCGCGATCACGGTGCGGCCCGCCATCAGGCGGTCGAGCGCCTCGCGCACCGCTTCCTCCGACTCAGAGTCGAGCGCCGACGTTGCTTCGTCGAGCAAGAGGATCGGCGCGTTTTTCAGAAACGCGCGGGCGATCGCGATGCGCTGCCGCTGACCGGGAGACAACTTCACCCCGCGTTCGCCCATGATCGTGTGCACGCCTTGGGGCAAAGTCTCGACGAAGCCGGCGCAACGCGCGGCGAACATCGCGTCCATCACCTCTTCGTTGCTGGCTTCCGGCCGGCCGTACCGCACGTTTTCCAGAACCGAGCGGTGGAACATGGAAACGTCCTGCGGCACCACCGCCATCGCCGATCGCAGGCTTTCCTGGGTGACGCGCCTGATGTCCTCGTCATTGATGCGGATCTGACCGCCCTGCACATCGTAGGAGCGCTGAAGCAGCGCGAACAACGTCGATTTGCCGCTACCTGACGGGCCGACCACGCCGACGCGCTGACCGGGCTCGATGCGAAGGTTAAAGTCATTGAAGACCTGGCGCCCGTCCGGATACCGGAAGTTCACTCGTTCGATCAGCACGCTCGCGCCGTGGCTCGACAACGGCTTGGCCTCCGGATGATCGTGCAATTCGTGCGGCACCAGCAACGTCGCCAACGCCTCCGACAGGCGGGCCATGTGCTGCGTCATGTCGACGAGCGCGACGGCAAGGTCGCGCGTCGCATGCAGAACCGACATGCCGAGCGTGCAGATCAGCACGACTTCGCCCGCCGTGGCGCGGCCGTTCTGCCACAACGATATCGCCCAGGCGAGCAGCCCGATCGTCAGGAACACAGTGGTAACGGCGTGCGCCAGACGGAGCTTTTCCAGATAGGTCAGGCTGCGCCGCCGCGCCTGTATCTCCCGCCCCACGCTGTCATCGAAGCGCGCATGTTCGCGCTTCAATCCGCCGAACGCCCAAACGAGCGACATATTCCCGACGATGTCGATCATCTCGCCGTCCACGGCGGCGGCCTTGTTCGCGAATTCATGATGGTAAGCCGTCCCCGCGGCGGCGAACCGGAACATTCCGATGACGAGAATGGCGGCGACCACAAGCAGCACCGACGCCATTGGAGCGCTCACGGTGAACACGAGGCCGATCGCGAGAACAGTCGCAAGGCAGGGCGGCAGGACGTTCCAGACCAGCATGTTTTCGACCGTGAACACCGCGTTCGAGGTCGCCGTGATCCTGCTCGTCAGCGTGCCGGGCAGCCGGTCGGCGAAATAGCTCGGCGCATGGCCGCTCAAATGGCGGAAGAGGTCGCTGCGGACATCCCCGGTGACCTCGACAAAGGTCTTGATTCCGATCCAACTCGCGAGCCGCCAGAGCAGATTGTCGGCCGCAATCAGCGCGACCAGAAGTCCGAATGCGAACCACACAGCGGCGGCCGCCGTGTCGCCGGCGAGCGTGTCCACCAGGGATTTGACGCCGTATTGCGCCCCGACCGAACAAGCGACAGCCATCAGAACGGCGGTGAAGATCACGGCGTGGGAAATCGGTTGTCGCCGCAGATAACCGACAAAGAACGCAATTGGACGATGGGAGAGAGCGCAGAGGCTATTCATTTTGGCCTGTGGGTTTGCAGTCGAACTTTCGCTGAGCTGCGATGGATTACCGCTTCTCAACGCGACGCTGCCGGAAAGGTTGCCGCCGCGGAGCGAACCGGCGCGGCGCGGGCGTCGCTGCACGATCAAGTTTGATGTCAATTGAATGCGGACGCTCACGCTCCGCGCCTGGAGCGGACTGTCGCGCGCAACAATCGTGACCAGACTGTGACGAATCTAGGCGTTTTTCGGCCGGGTTTCCGGCATTATCAGCCACGCGAGCGCCAGCCCGAACAAGGCGATCCCGGCCAGCACGGAAAACGTGATGGTGGCGCCGGCGCGGTCGAACAGATAGCCGGCGAGCGTGGTGCTGAGGGCAGCCCCGATCCCCATCGCGCTACCGACGGCGCCCAGCGCAAGCGTGAACCTGCCAGTGTTGCGCGTGATGTCGGCAATGATCAGCGGAAACATCACGCCCAGAACCGCCGCCGACACGCCGTCCAGCAACTGCACGGCGATCACCGCGTAGGGATTGCCCACCAGGGCGAAGAGCGCGGCGCGCGTCGCAAGCGCAGCGAAGCACAGGATCAGAAGCGGACGCCGCCCCCAGCTCTCCGACTTTCGACCGACGAAGGGCGATGCGACCGCGACGATGATCTGCGGCACGACCATGCAGGCGGCAATGGTGCTGGTGGCGACGCTGCGCCCTTCACTTGCGAGGATTCCGCCCATCAGCGGAAGCATGCCCGCATTGGCGAGATGGAACAGAACGACGCAAGCGGCAAAGATGATGAGCCGCCGGTCGGTCAGGACTTTGCGCCATCCGACCACGCCCGCGGCGGTACCATTCCCCGCCCCGCGCGGCTCGCCCGCTTCAATCTCCGGTCCGTTCGCCGCGTCCGCCGCCGGTCGGATGCGCGAGAGCGCCACGATCGCCGGAAGAGCCAGCGCCGCGGTCAGCAGGAAAACCGACTGGGTGGACAGGAACTGGCCGCACGCGCCCATCGCTGCGGCGGCGATGCCGGCGCCGAGCGACGCGTATCGCGCATTGCGACCGAGCCGTTCGCCGAACCCGACATGGCCGACGACCATCAGGCTCATCGCAGCAATGGCCGGCCCGAGAATGCAGCTGGCCGCGGCATGCAGCACTCGCGCGCCGATCACCACCGGGAAAATCGGCCATAGCGCGAGCGCGAGCGCACTCGCGCTGATCGCCACGATGGCGATGGTTGTGACGAACCGCGCGGACCGCGCCGCATCGACGAGCGCGCCGGCCGGCATTTGTCCGGCGAGCGCCACGAGCCCGCCAGCCGTCAGCACGAGGCCGATATCGCCCTGCGTCCACGCGTTTCCCGCCAGATAGACCGCGACAAAGGGACCAAACCCGGTCTGGATATCGGCAAGAAAGAAGCTGAACCAGTCGAGCGCACGCTGGCTCGACGCCGGTGATTCGACATGGGAAGGCGCCGCCTCTCGCGACGCGTTCGCACGACCAAGTTTTTGTTTCCGGCTGCCTGCGAGCGAATCGAAGGCGGCCACATCCGCGTACGTGGACAGGTCGTATTCTCCGACGATGCGGGATCGGCGACCGGTCTCGCGTAGCTGGCGGACCCTCGTCGTCCCTCGTGCTGCAGCTCCGTCCGTGGCCGTTCGGGCTTCTTGCTTGGAGCCGCTCCCGCGGTCCATTCATGCCCGAAACGCGGCAACAATTTGGACCGCGCTACACTTTGACGAAAAAACAACAATCGTTCAAAGCATCTAACACTTATGACCGTCCCGGGAACGTTGTTTCTTCGTACGTGCTAGTGCGTAACGATCGATTCGCATGGCGGGGACTGCGCAGATCGCGGCCGGGTTTGACGACCGGGGGCGACGATTGGGCCCGGACACGCGCGCTCCGCAGCTCTTGACCGCTGGCTAAGTTCGCTTATCTGCTTGCCGCGGAACTCGGCCCGTCTGGTGATGCCTTGCAGAATTTCGATGCGGCGCCCCGGAGCGCACACCTGCTGCGGCTCCGTAAACATGCCCTGTCGCTGGTCGAGGCAAAGCTTTTCACCCACTCGATCACCGCTCTCATCCTGTTGAATGCCGTCATTCTCGGGCTTGAGACCTTCCCCAGCATCATGGCCAGCCTCGGCCCCGTCCTGGTGGCCGCGGATCACCTGATCCTCGGCATCTTCGTCGTCGAACTCGCCTTGCGGCTGTTCGCCCATGGCGGATCGTTCTTCCGCGATCCGTGGTCGTTGTTCGATACGGGCGTCGTCGCGATCGCCCTCGTTCCCGCGAGCGAAGCGTTCTCGGTTCTGCGCGCGCTGCGGGTCTTGCGAGTGCTGCGCTTGATCTCGGCGTTTCCGCAGCTGCGCCGGGTGATTTCGGGGCTGTTGACGGCGATCCCCGGCCTCGGCGCGATCGCGGCGATCCTCATCATCATCCTCTATGTGTTCGCCGTGATCGGATCCAAGCTCTTCGGGGCGGATTATCCCCAGTGGTTCGGCAGCCTCACCATATCTTTGTTCACGCTGTTCCAGGTCTTGACCCTCGAAGGCTGGGCCGACATCGTCCGCGAGATCGAGAAAACGCATCCTTACGCCTGGGGATTTTTCATCCCCTATATCCTGTTCTCCACATTCATCGTTCTCAACCTGTTCATCGCCGTCATCGTCGAGGCGATGCAGGAGAACGAGCAGAGCGAAGAGAAAAGGTTGAATGCGACGCTCGAGACGATCAGCAAGAATGTCGAGCTGTTGAGACTGCGCGTGGAGACGATCGCCGCCTCCACGGCGAAGGACGGCACGCCCGACGGCCGCCCTGGCGGCCGCGTCGACCCGCGAGATTAGGAAGCGGCCCTACCGGCACTCCTGCGCGACACGGTCGAGCGCCTGAGCGAGACCCTTGAGCGAGTATGTGTCTGCCGACGTGGTGCCGCGCGCGGAAACGCCCTTCACGGTCATGTCGGCGGCTTTGCGCATCGATTCGACGAGGCGCGGCTCCTCGGCCGCATTCTTGATCCAGCCGCCGTCGCTTTGCGTGTACATCGAAAAGTTCGCGCCCGCGATTTCGAGCGACGCTTCGGCGTTCGGCTTGAAGGCGTAGCCGAACATCACGGAGACTTCGTTCCTGACATTGTCGGCCGGACGCGAGGCGATGAAGATATAGCTGGCGTCGCGCGGCCGGTTCGGCGGTTCGGTCTGGGCCTTGGCGGGCTTGGCGAGCGCGAAGCAGACCTTCCGCCCGCCCGGGCTTGCCGTATAGGCGCCCCAATCGCCGAACTGGCCGAGCAGTTGCGGCTGTGCCCCACCGGCGGCCGACGCGGGCGGCTTCGCGGGCGATTGCGCCGGCTTCTGCGCCGACGGCTTCGGTTTAGGCTGCGTCTGGGCAGGTCTCTGCGGCGCCGGCGCGGGGGCTTGAGCAAGCTCGATGGCGCTCGCCGATATGGTCAAGCCGAACGCGGCCGCACCGAGAACGGTCGCCGCCGGGGCGAGCCTCCAACCAATCATCATCAGACCTCCTACGACGCGAATACACATCGTAACCCATTAATCCACAATGATAAATCATTGGCCGCGGCGCATCCTAGCCGAACCGAGGGGGCGCGCAAAGGGGCGTACGAACTCTGACGGCTCAGGAAAGCCCATTGCGTGGAGCGGGCCGGCTCGCCTCGGTCCGAACCTGGGACGCGCCGGTCAAGACGCCAATCGGTCGAGCGCGCGCCGCGCGGCGACGCGATGGCTTGGCGAAATATTCGACGACACGAGCCGGATCACCGTCGCCAGAACCGCCGCATCGTCGGCGAATCCGAGCACGGGCATCACGTCCGGCAACGCGTCCAATGGCACCACGTAATAGGCGAGCGCACCGAGCAGCGCGACGCGGACCTGACGCGGCGTGCTGCGATCGAATGCACAGTAATAGGCGGCGAGGAGATCCTCGGCGAACGGCAGCTTGGCCGCAACCTGCTTGGCCTTCGGCCAAAACCCCCGACGCACCGCATCCTCGTCGCGCTGCGCTTGCGCCTCGTCTGTCTCGCCGAAACCGCCCGCATCCGCGTAACGGTACTGCATCGCCGATCCTCCACATCGCAGGCGCAGGAAACGCATGCGCCGCGCCGATCTCATCAGGTAATTGTACGCGCGGCGAGCGCAAGCGAAGCCGCTGACCGCCTCTGCCTCACCGGCCGGCGATGCGGTCCATCGTCTCTGCCAGGGCCACGTCGCGCAAGGTGAGGCCGCCCGCATCATGGGTCGAAAGGATCACCTCGACCGTCTTGTATACATTGGACCATTCGGGGTGATGGTCAAGCTTCTCGGCGGCGAGCGCGACGCGCGTCATGAAGCCGAACGCCGCGCTGAAATCGGCGAACACGAAGGTCTTGGCGATGGCGTCGCGACCCTCCACCTCGCGCCAGCCGGACAGCCTGGCAAGCGCCTCACGCCGTCGATCGCCGGTCAGTTTCTCCGCCATGGCAAGCTCTCCGCGAGGTTTGGTGGTGCGACCACCGCTTTTTCGACGCGCAACCGACCCGCAAGCACACGCAAACCCTTGTCCGGCTGGCGCATGCGGCTCGGCGTTCATATCTCCTAGTCGTTCCGCGCCACATGTTAGCGGCGCGGCGGAGGCGAAGCCATGGGCTGGTCGGTCAGTATCGGTTCGATAGCGGGCACGGCGGTCCGTATCCACATCACCTTCGTTCTCTTCCTTGTTTGGATCTTCGTGGCGAGCTGGGCCCAGGGCGGTTCCGAGGCCGCGTGGAACGGACTTGCTTTCTTGCTTCTCCTCTTTGCCTGCGTGCTCGCGCACGAGTTCGGGCACATTTTCACCGCGCGCGCCTTCGGCATCGCGACCCCCGACGTCACTTTGCTGCCGATCGGCGGCGTCGCCCGGCTCGAACGCATCCCGGAAGCGCCCGGCGAGGAGCTTCTGGTCGCCGTCGCCGGACCTTTGGTGAATGTCGCGATCGCGCTCATTCTCGTCGTCGTTTTCGGCGCCAATCTGTCGCTGCAGCATCTCGGCGCGGTCGAGAACCAGCACGTATCGATGATCGACCGGCTGGCGATCGTGAATATCTTTCTCGTGCTGTTCAACATGATCCCGGCCTTCCCGATGGACGGCGGACGGGTTCTGCGGGCGCTGCTCGCGATGCGGCTCGGCCATGTCCGCGCGACCGAGATCGCCGCGACCATCGGCCAGTGGACCGCCTTCGGGCTCGGCTTTCTCGGCCTGTTCACCAACCCGCTGCTCATTTTCATCGCCATCTTCGTCTATCTTGCCGCTTCTTCGGAGGCGCAACTCGTGGCGATTCGCGCAATGTCGCGCGATGTGCCGGTGAGCGCCGCGATGATCACGCAATATGCGACGCTCGTCCCGGGCGAGCACATCGACGCCGCCATCGAGACGCTGTTGCGGACGAGCCAGAGCGTGTTCCCGGTGGTCGACGAGCAGCGCCGCCTGGTCGGCGTGCTCGGCCGCGACGACATGATCCGCGCCCTCAAGGAACTCGGCCCAGACGCCAAGGTCGCCGACGTGATGACGACGGAAATTCCGGTCATGAGTCATCGCGGACGGCTGGAGCAGGCGTTCCGCATGCTCCAGGAAAAGGCCAAGCCCGCGGTCGGCATCATCGATTCGACGAGCCGTCTCATCGGCCTCGTGACATCCGAAACCGTCGGCGAAATGTTGATGGTGCGGGACGCTTTGCCGAAGGGCGCCCGCGTCGGGCCTTGGAGCCGCGCTGCCGGGGCATAAGCACGAACGTCCCCGCCACGGGCGGCCTTGCGGGACCGGCCGGCCATGCTTTAACGCGGTCTCCTGTCGTTATCGCGGCGCGGAAGCGCTTGTCGCTCGGACGAGTTGCGGCATGCCCAGTCGCGGCAGCGCCGCGACGCGCGGATCAAGGCACGATGATGTCGCCGCTTCAACGCATTTTTGCCCCGGATTCGGGGGGAGAAGAGGCCAGGGTTCCGGTGAAGGGCCGCAGCCAGCGGGCGCGCATTTCGATGACGATGCGACAGGCCTGGTTCGTTGTTCCGTTCAGCATCTTCCTGTTGATGGGGATCGCTGGCGCCGCATTGTATATTTCCTCGCCGCCGACGACGCTGCGCTTCGCCGTAGGACCGCCGGCGAGCGAGGACGCGCGCCTCGTACAGGCGCTGGCGCAGCAGTTCCTCCGCGACCGCGCCGCCATGCGGCTCACTCCCGTCATCGAAGAGGGAGCGGCGGCGGCGGCTCAAGCGCTCGACGCCGGCCGCGCCGAGCTCGCCATCGTGCGCCGCGACGTCGCCTTTCCACAGGCGGGCCAGGCGATCGCCGAGCTGCGCGAAAGCTTCGTCGCCATCATCGTGCCCGCGGCCGGTTCGCTCGCGGCCGGCAGCGCGAAGACGCAGCGCAAGCAAAGCACGAAGGCAAAGAAGGCGAAGCCGATCGTAAAAATCGAAGATCTCGAAGGCCGGCGGATCGGCGTGGTTGGGAGCGGCTCGGCCAACACAGATGTGCTCGACATCGTTCTCAAGCAGTACCAGATCGACCCGGGCAAGGTCAGCGTCGTGCGGCTCGACCCGCGCGACATCGCCGGATCGCTGCGCAACAACCCCGTCGACGTGATCTTCGCCGTCGGACCGGTGGCGGGCCCGACGATTGCCGATGCGATCGCCGCTTCGACGAACGGCAAGACTGAACCCACCTTGCTCAAGATCAACGCATCCGAGGCGATCGCGGCGCGCCATCCCGTCTATGAGGCGACCGAGATCAAGGCCGGCGTGCTCGGCGGTCAGTCGGCGGTGCCGGAAGAGGCCGTGGAGACGATCAGCCTCAAGCACTACATTGTCGGGCGCAAGGCGCTGCCGGAGAACAGCGTCGCCGAGTTCACGCGCCTTTTGTTCGCGGCGCGCCAGACGCTCGGCGGCGAGTTTCCGGTTTTCGCCAAGATCGAAAAGCCGGACACCGATCGCGACGCCGCCGTTCCCGCCCATCCCGGCGCCGCCGCCTTCCTCGACAATGATCAGAAGACCTTTTTCGACAAATACAGCGATTATCTGTATTTCGGCCTGATGCTGATGTCCGGCCTGGGCTCGGGCGCGGCGTGGCTTACGAGCTATGCGCGCGCCGACGACCGAATCCGGCGGCTCAAGACCCTCGAACGACTGCTCGATATCGTCAAGGCGGCGCGCACAGCCGAAACGCTCGACCAACTCACGAACCTCAGAGAGGAGGCCGATGGCGTGCTCGGCCGGACGATCCGCCAGGCGGAGGCGAACAAGCTCGACGAATCCGCG
>DASUPI010000375.1:0-2930 GCA_036281135.1 Rhodoplanes sp.
GCCCAGATAGATAAGAATTGGCGAAGCGATGAAGATCGAGGTGTAGGTCCCCACCAGCACGACGCCAAACATCATGGTTGCCGTGAAGCTGTGGATCGCCTGGCCCCCAAAGAGGAGCAGCGCAAGAAGTGCAAGAGATACGGTCACGTGCGTGATGACGGAGCGCGACAGCGTTGAATTGATGGAGAAATTCAGCAGCTCCGCGATGGGCATCTTCTTGTATCGGCGCAGCATCTCGCGGATGCGGTCATAGATCACGACCGTATCATTCAATGAATAGCCGAGAATGGTGAGCAGCGCCGCAATGCTCGTCAGGTCGAAATCAATCTGCGTCACCGACATGAAACCGATCGTCAGCACGATATCGTGCATATTGGCGATCATCGCGCCGAGCGCGAATTCCCATTCGAAGCGGAACCAGAGATACACCAGAATCGCGCCAACCGCGAAGAAGATGCCGATCGTGCCGAGCGACAACAACTCGCCCGACACACGCGGTCCGACCACTTCCACACGACGATATTCTACCTCGGAGCCGAGGGAATCGCGAACCCTGCGGACCGCCGATTGTTGCGCCTCGTCACCGCCCGGCTGTTGCGCGATACGGATTAGCACGTCGGAGGGCGAGCCGAACTGCTGCAGTTGGAACTCGCCGAGATTCAGTTCGGTCAATGTCGTCCGCATCTTGGCGAGATCGGCCGCGCCCGATTTGACCTGAATCTCCATCAGCGTCCCGCCGCGGAAGTCGATCCCGAAATTAAGGCCATGAAAAAAAAACAGCAGAATCGCGAGGATCGACAGCGCGGCTGAAATCGGAAAGCTTATCCGCCGGAACTGAATGAAGTCGAATGTCGTGTCGTCGGGAACGATCCGCAGAAGGCGCACGGTGATTTTCTCGCGGTTCGACGCTCAGATCGGCACAGTCTGCGGGCGCACCATGCGCACCCACCAAGCGACGATCAGGCGCGTGAGCGTGAATGCGGTGAAAAGCGTGGTTATGATGCCGATGCCGAGCGTGACGGCAAACCCGCGCACTGCGCCGGTGCCGATGAAGAATAGCACCATCGCCGCGATCAGCGTCGTCATGTTGGAGTCGAGAATGGTCGCCAGCGCGCGCGAAAAGCCGGCATCGATCGCCGTGATGGCCGAGCGCCCCCCCCGCACTTCCTCGCGGATGCGCTCGTAGATCAGCACGTTGCTGTCGACAGCGATGCCGACGGTCAGCACGATGCCGGCGATGCCCGGCAGCGTCAGCGTGGCGTTGAGAAGCGACAGGATGCCGAAGATCATCGCCACATTGACGGCGACGGCGATGTTAGCGAACAAGCCGAACAGTCCGTAGGTTGCCAGCATGAACACGATCACGAGCGCGCCGCCGACATAGGCGGCGGTCTTGCCCTTCTCGATCGAATCCTGGCCAAGGCCGGGACCGACCGTGCGCTCCTCGATGACGGTGAGCGGCGCCGGCAGGGCGCCCGCCCGAAGGAGGATGGCGAGATCGTTCGCACTCTCGACGCTGAAATTGCCGGATATCTGGCCGGAACCGCCGAGGATCGGCTCGCGGATCACCGGCGCCGAGATCACCTCATTGTCGAGCACGATCGCGAAGGGCCGGCCGACATTCTCCTGCGTCACCTGGGCGAAGCGGCGGCCGCCCGACGTATTGAACCGGAACGACACGATCGGCTCGGTGGTGCGCTGGTCGAAGCCCGGTTGAGCGTCGGTCAAGTCCTCACCCGACACCATGACGTGCTTCTGGACCAGTACGGGAATGCGTTGAGCGCCCTTGCCCTCATAGAGAATCTCGGTGTCCGCCGGCGCGCGGCCCTGCTGCACAGCCTCCTGCGGATTCATCGACTGGTCGACAAGGCGGAAGGTGAGCTTCGCCGTCTTGCCGAGCAGTTCCTTCAGCCGCGCGGGGTCTTGCAGGCCGGGCACCTGCACCAGGATGCGGTCCACGCCCTGCCGCTGGATCGACGGCTCCACCGTGCCGAGCTCGTTGACCCGGCGTTCGATGATCTGGATCGACTGATCGACCGACTGCCGGACGCGCTCGGTCATCGCCGCCTCGGTCACCCGCAGCCGGATCAGCCCGCCGCCCGCATCGCTGATGTCGACGCTGCGCTGCCCGGTGCCGCCGAGCAGGCCGCCGAGGGGTTGCGACAGTTCGCGCAATTTGGTCAGCGCCTGCGGAACGTCCGCGGCGTCGCGAATGCGGACCTCGACGGTGTCGCCGCGAGCGTTAAGCCCGGAATAGCCGATCCGCGCGTCGCGCAGCACGCGCCGGACGTCGTCGCGCAATGCCTCCACCTTCTCCTGGCGCACCGCATTGGCGTCGACCTCGAGCAGGATGTGCGAGCCGCCCTGGAGATCGAGCCCGAGAACGATGTGGCGCTGCGCCCATTTCGGCCAGCGCGCGACGACCGATTCGGGGAACAGGTTCGGCACGGCGGCGAGGCAGATGAGCAACGCCGTCAGCACGATCGCCAAGGCTTTCCAGCGCGAGAAATACAGCATCGGCTACTCTTCAGCACTCTTTGTATTGGGCGACTTGCGTGCGCCGATCAGCTCGACTTGGCGGCGGCTTCGTCCTTCACCGGCTCGCCCTTGGTGCGGACCTCGGCGACCATGCCCCGCAACTGGCGAACGCGCACGCCGTCGGAGATTTCCACCTCGATCTCGTTGTCGTCGACCACCTTGGTGATCTTCCCCACGAGCCCGCCGGAGGTCACGACGCTGTCGCCCCGGCGCATGTTCTTGACCATCTCCTGATGCTGCTTCGCCCGCTTCTGCTGCGGCCGCAGGATCAGAAAATACATGATGACGAATATAAGTACGAAAGGCAGCAACGACACCAGCATGTCGCTGCCGCCCGCTCCCGCGCCCTGAGCAAAGGCGGGCGTAACGATCATAAGCTCTCTCCTTGAGCG
>DASUPI010000376.1:0-8467 GCA_036281135.1 Rhodoplanes sp.
GGGCGCAAAAGCAGGTTTCGTGCCAAGATATTGTCATCACGATACGCGAGGGCCGCCATCAATTTTCCTGGCACAAAAAACAGGAACAATCGCGGATTTCCCCATCAGACACCGTGGTGATGCTTACATGGATCGTCAGACGCTGCGGGACTGGGTGATCCGGTTCAACGAGCAGGGGCCGGACGGGCTGATCAACATTCCGTCGCCGGGCGCGCCGGCCAAGCTCAACGCCGAGCACAAGGCCTTTTACCGATCCATCATCCGGATGGCCCGATCCGTCGCGCCCAGCAGCAGCGCTCCGGCATCCGAGGTGATCGCGCCGGCATCGAACGCCCCACCACCTCGCGTCCTTCAACAGGTTCAAATCCAAACAAATCCGGGCGACACTCTGTCGGCATCGGGGCGCTCCGCGCGTCGACGAAAATTGTTGCAGCACAACGATTTTCTTGATTCGCCGCCCCGATGCACTCAGCAGTGTGAGAAATCCGCGCTAGCTCAGCCGGACGTAGCGGACTTGATAACCATCAATTGCAGAAGAGACTCGCCCGCGCCACAGCGCGGGCGCAGGCGTAGCCTCGGCAAGGCGGCCGTGAAGGGTCCGCGATTGCCCAGGCTGGACAATGTTTGTTCTGGTCAGACGCTGGACTCGTCCAGCCAGAACCGCCTTGAGGGCACGAGTCTTGACCCCATATTGTGATTTGGCGTGTGCGCGCGCTATCTCCGGCTTGGAGACTCGCGTAGGCTGCGGCGGGTCACGGAAATCGTTTGAGGGTGGAAAATGCGTCTGGCGCGATTCGTTCTTTTCGGCTTGGTCGCTGCACTCCTCGCCTCGGTCAATGCCGCGCGCGCCGATCCCTGCAAGAACATGCTGGACGAACTCAAAACCTTGTCCAACCGGGCGAACCGCGAGGGTGAGTCGGCGGCGGCGAACTTGCAGGAAGCCGTCAGCGAAGTCCCGGACGACAAGCGGCGGATCGCGCTGATCGCTCGATCTTGCACGGCGGCGGCGGAGGCGCTCGGGGTTTTCAAGTCGTATCGCGTCGTCGTCGCCGGGTGTATGGGCGAGCAGGAACCCGGTCGCTCGAATGCTCTCGACGCGATCGATCGATCGATCAGCCGACTGCGCGTATCGCTCGACAAAGCGTGCCGCTAGCGTTGTGACTCTGGCAGATTGCTCCTTCAGTATAGGCGCGTGTCCCGTACGCGGTGCAGCATCGCAGTCAAGCTTGCGCAGACTGCGTAAATTCGCCTGTGTGCCGTGCACCCGCAGATGCGGGACCAACCGGCGGCTGGGTCGCGGTTCTGGCAGCGCACACTTCGTGCTGCGCCCGGGACACGAGCGCCCCGATCGGGGACAAAGCGCTAAAATCATTACACTAGCAGGAGCGTTTGCGGCCAACCGAAGTGGTTCGCAAATAAGTGCGACCACCCACTCTGATGGAGCGGACCCCGTGTCGATCGAACGATTTCCTTTCTGCCGGCGCGTGGCACCGTTCAATCAATAATTTCTCACGTTCTGAGTGGGCTTTCTGCTACGGTGTCGGTCGTTCGTATGGGAGCGCAGAATGAAAACCTATTGGACTCTCTTTTTGACGGTTAGTGCGCTTTTCCTTTTGCCGGCTCAGGTGACCGCGGACGAGCACCAAGTATTAGGGCAGGGAAATATCTCGTGCAGCTCATGGCTCGACGGTCGTCAGACTGACAACGCCGGCGCGACCAGCAGAATAGCCTGGGTTCTCGGCTTTATGACTGCTTTTAATCAATACGGGTCAAAGTCCCAGGCCGACGACGTGTCCGAGGGAAAAAGCACCGAAGATTTGATGGTTTGGATGGATGATTATTGTCGACAGCATCAAGGCGATAATTTGCATCGGGCTTCCGCGGCGTTTATCGATGAATTCCGGCAGCGAACCGGGCGTTAACGCCGAACCGGTTTCGGCGACTTGCAAATCATCATCCGCCGTCGGAATGAAATACCGCGCTGGACGACATGACGACCTGCCGTGCGCCCGGCCAATCGCTTGAACGCTCTAGCGTAACTGCTGCGAACGGGGTTTGTTGAACGCGCGGTCTCTGGCGGCGTAAGCAAAAAACCCGTCATCGGTAAGTTTAAGCACGGTTGGCGACGGCATTGCGATCCAGCGGTGCTGGCTCGCATATTGCAGACCAGCCACAAAATGCTGAATATGCCATTCGTCATTCTGCAAGAATTCAATTCTTGCCGGGCCCCTTACAAGAATCTGACCAGCTCGCATCTTGTTGTGCGTCTGAAAAATATCGAGGAGATGCCGGGCCGATTCCTCCGGTGTTGGTTCCGTGGTCACTTTAACGCTCCTTGGTCTCCCCGCGCGTAACGCGCTGAAAAGCCGTCATCCTTGCGATTATGCAAGAAGCAGGCGATCTGTCGCTTCAGCTGGGGCATTTCCGTAAGGTCGACGAGAGACGTCGCGCGTTTGAAGAGCTCCCGTTGAATTTTGGTCGGGAGAGTGCCCCATCGCATGATGACGGCCGCTCCCAGACATTCAACAATTTGCTCTTCTTCGGCGAGAAGCTGATCCGTCTTGTTTGCGAATGGCATGAAAGCCTTCCGTCCTCGTCACACCCTGCAATACATGCAGAATGGTGGCGCATCGGCTTGAGGACTTTCCCTTGAGATCATTTTAGACATATGGGTGCGTGACCGCCGCTTGCCAGTCGTAGTCCTCAGCGGCGCGGGACCCTGCGAGCGGGTGCTGTCCGCGCCCTCGGCATGATTCTCGGCATCGGCGGACGATCGAATGGTGGGCGCTGCAGGGATTGAACCTGCGACCTTTCCCGTGTGAAGGGAACGCTCTCCCGCTGAGCTAAGCGCCCGGCGCGCGACGGCGGCCCGCGCTGGTCGCGCGAATGGCCGGCCGGTGCGGCCGATACGCGGATTTAATCGGCGCGCCCGCGCGTGGTCAAGGTCAGGCGGGGCGTTGTGCCTCATTGGTTGCACTGGGCCGCGCGGGCCGGGGCGCCTCCAGCGGTCAGGGCCGGTCGAGAAACGCTTCGCGCGAGGAGAGTTCGGTTGGTCCGTCGCTCGCGTCAGGGTGGCGCGGGCGAAGGCCCGGCCGGAGCGGCCGATGCCGGCGGTGCCGCGGGTTCGCCCGTCTGACTCGATTGCGCGGGTGCCGCCGCAGGCGCAGCCGTCTGACTTGACGGGGCCGCTGGAGACGCCGCGGTGCCGCCCGCCGGGGCCGGTGCGGCTGCCGGCGCAGCGGCCTGGCCTGCCGAAGTCGGCTTCGATGCGATGCTCGGGCGCTTCGGGCGCGGCTTGCGCGGCGGCGCGGCCGGCTGCAACTCCGCATAGACCGGGTTCGGCTCGAAACGTGCCGCGGCAGATTCCATGCCGATGAAGTTCTGCTCCGCGGCGATGGCGCGAACGATGACCGAACGCGGCTGATAGCGGGGCAGCGAAAAGCTCACCGTGATGTCGCTTCCTGCAACGACCGGCAGCGCGCAGGGCGTCACGCAGGTTCCGCCGGTCGACAGGTTCGCGTCGGCGCCGGGCGGGTCGGTTTCAAGCCGCAGCGTGATCGGCTCCGATCCTTTGCCGCCGAGGGACGGCATTTGCAATGTCTGGAGCGATTCGCATCCGGCGAGCAACAGGCCGCAAGCCGCGACGACAACGACTCGGTTCATGGAAATACTCTTTGAGAAGAAACGAGCCCCGGGGCGTGGGCGAGCATACGAATGCGGCCGCGGCGACGCAACAGGCGCGCCGGTTGTCATCACCGGCCGCCGCAACGTAGGTCCCGTCTCGCTGGCCAAGCCCAACGCAAAGAACGGCGGTTTTCGCGGATGATAAAGGGTCCGGCCGGTTCCAAATCCCGAGTCATGGCTCTGCGGCAAGGGGCGCGCCCTCGATCACATCCGCCACCGCGGCCGGCAGTTCGTCGTAATGGCTGATCAGGCGGTCGGGCCGATGGCGCGCGACTGGCGTGTCGGTATAGCCGAAATCGACGGCGATCACCGGCATGTTCGCAGCGCGCGCGGTTGAGATGTCGGTCGCCGAGTCGCCGACCAGAAGCGCCGAGCCCATGCGCCCGCCGGCGGCCTCGACCGTGGCCGTCAGAATGCGCGGATCGGGCTTCTGCACGCCGAACGTGTCCTGGCCGCAAATCGCGGCGAACCGGCGCGACATATCGAGAGCATCGAGCAGCTTGATCGAGAGCCGCTCCAGCTTGTTCGTGCAGACCGCAAGCCGGAAGCCGCGGGCGGCGAGCGCGTCGAGCGCGCCTTCCACCCCGGGAAACGGCCGGGAGAGCTCCGCGATGCGCTCCTCATAGGAAGACACGTAGACGGCATAAAGCCGGTCCGCCTCGCCCGCCGACAGCGCCCGGCCCTTGGCCGCAAGGCCCCGCTCGATCAGCTTGCGGGCGCCGCCGCCGATGAATTGGCGCGCCTGCATGAACGGAACAGGGTCGATTCCCTCCCGGTCGAACAGCGCATTGAGCGTGGCGATCAGGTCGGGCGCCGTGTCGACCAGCGTCCCGTCGAGATCGAAAACGATCGTGGGTTGCGTTTTGGCGAGCTGATGCGGCATGTCCGGCGAAGCAAAACCCCCTGGGCGCTGAAGAAATGTTCACAAGCGCTGACGCGCTCTAACGGGGAAGCGCCCCGGATGCAAGCGCCGCGGCGGCAAACGGCTTGTCTCGTTCGCATGCCCCTCGGGCGTGTCGCGCCCGCGGCAAGCGGTTCGCGGCTATGCCGGGGCGTAGAAGCAGGCTACATAGCTCCTATTCGCGCTTATTCACGACTGCGTAGCGAAAAGATGAACATCGAGAAACAGAAACGCGCGGCCGCGGCGCGCGCCGTTGAATTCATTCGGCCCGGCATGCGGGTCGGGCTCGGGACCGGCTCGACCGCGCGTTACTTCGTCGAGTTGCTGGGGGAACGGGTGCGCGCCGGGCTCGACATCGTCGCGGTCGCCACCTCGGAAGCGACGCGGGTGGACGCCGAGCGGGCGGGCATTTTACTCACGACGCTCGAGGAGACGCCGAAGCTCGACCTGACCGTCGACGGGGCGGATGAAATCGCGCCTGATCTCAGCGCGATCAAGGGCGGCGGGGGCGCGCTCCTGCGGGAAAAAATCGTAGCGGCCGCCTCCACACGCGTGATCGTCATCGCCGACGAGTCGAAATGGGTCGACGCGCTCGGCCGCTATCCCTTGCCGATCGAGGTGGTGCCCTTTGGCGTTGCGCCGACGGGGTGTGCGGTGGAGCACGCCGCGGCGGAGGTGGGCTGCCCCGGATCGGCGCTGCTGCGGCGCACCAACGAGGGCCATCCTTTTGTCACGGATGGGGGGCACCTGATCTTCGATCTGGCGCTCGGGCGCATTCCCGAGCCGTGCATGCTTGCGCTGCGGCTCGCCGAGATCCCGGGCGTGGTGGAACATGGCTTGTTCATCGGCCTCGTGCGGATGGCGATCATCGCCGGGCCGGAGGGCGTTCGCATCCAAGAAGCGTAAATCGCATCGGAGGGGATTGATCATGCAAGTCGGCTGGTTGGCGCGGATCGCAGTGGCTGCGACGCTTGCCTGCGGATCGCTCTTGATGTCCGGTCCGGTCGCGGCGCAACAGCAGCCAACGCCGGCGGCGGTCACCGCGGCGCGAGAACTCCTTGCTTTGAAAGGCGGCGATGTCGTCTTCACTCCGATCGTCAGCGGCGTGGTCGAAACGGTGAAAAACGTGTTCGTGCCGACCAACCCGAATCTCGGCAATGAGCTCAACGAAGTCGCGACCAAGCTCCGGAAGGACTACGAGTCCAAACGCGTCGAGCTTCTCAACGAGGTCGCGCGGGTCTATGCCGAGCGCTTCTCGGAACAGGAACTCAAGGCGCTCGTCGCCTTTTACAAGAGCCCGCTCGGCCGCAAGATGGCGATGGAAGAGCCGGCGATCATCGACGAAAGCATGCGCCGGGCGCAAACCTGGGGCGATGCCTTGTCGGGCGAAGTGATGTCCAGATTCCGCGAGGAGATGAAGAAGAAGGGCCATGACCTTTGATCTTTACGAGCGAGCGCGAGGTCGATCTTTTCGTCATCGGCGCCGGATCGGGCGGCGTGCGCGCGGCCCGGATCGCGGCCGGCCATGGCGCGCGCGTGATGATCGCCGAGGAACACCGGGTCGGCGGAACCTGCGTCATCCGCGGCTGCGTGCCGAAGAAGCTGCTGGTTTACGCATCGCGTTTCCCGCACGAGTTCGCGGACGCGGAAGGCTTCGGCTTTGCGCTCTCGACTCCGACATTCGATTGGCCGACCCTGATCGCCAATAAGGATCGGGAGATCGCCCGCCTCGAAGCGGCCTACACGACCACCTTGGACAAAGCGGGAGTCGCCCTCGTCAAGAGCCGCGCCGTGTTCGAAGACGCGCATACGCTCCGGCTGCTGGCGACGGGCGAGCGCGTTCGCGCGGCGCACATCCTGATCGCGACAGGCTCGTCGCCCAGCCTCGGTCCTCCCATCCCCGGGATCGCGCACGTTATTTCTTCGAACGAAGTGTTCCACCTCCCGGAGTTCCCCGACCGCGTCCTGGTCCAGGGCGGCAGCTACATCGCCGTCGAGTTCGCCTGCATCTTTGCCGGGCTCGGCGCGAAAGTGAGCCTCGTCTATCGCGGCGACAATATTCTGCGCGGTTTCGACGACGATTTGCGCCAGCAACTCCGCATGGAAATGGAAAAGCGCGGCATCCACGTGATCACTGGCAGCACGGTGACCGCGGTCGAGCCGATCGCGAAGCAGTTCTCCGTCCATCTCTCCTCCGGCGGCCTTACGGTGACCGCCGACCAGGTGATGTTTGCGCTCGGCCGCCCGCCCAATGTACGCGGGCTGGGGCTGGAGAAGGCGGGGGTTGCGGTCGACGCGAAAGGCGCGGTCGCGGTCGACGACTATTCGCGCACATCGGCGCCGCATATCTACGCGGTGGGCGACGTCACCAATCGGGTCAACCTGACGCCGGTCGCCATCCGCGAAGGCCAGGCGTTCGCCGACACCGTGTTCGGCGGCAAGCCGACCAAGGTCGACCACACGAACGTGCCCACGGCCGTGTTCAGCGAGCCCGAACTCGGCACGGTCGGCCTGACCCAGGCGCAGGCGGCGGCGCGGTTCCCCAAGCTCGACGTCTACAAGACCATGTTCCGGCCGATGAAGGCGACGCTGTCGGGCCGCGACACGACGATGTTCTTCAAGCTCCTGGTCGACGCCGCGAGCGATCGCATCGTCGGCTGCCACATCCTCGGCGAAGGCGCCGCCGAGATGATCCAGGTGGTCGGGATCGCGGTGAAAATGGGCGCGACCAAAGCGGATTTCGACGCCACCATGGCGGTGCATCCGACCGCGGCGGAAGAACTGGTGACGTTGCGCCAGCCGGTCGAGCAGTTGCAGCGCGAGGCGGCGGAATAGGCCGCCGGCCGCCGATCGGCAGTGTTCACGAACGTATCGCGAGCCGCGGTCGTTCCCTCTATCCTGGCGGTAAGCAGGAGCGATCAAATGCCCGACTTGACGGCTCAGGTTCTTCACTTGGAGCCAGGCGACGAGATCGCCCTCCAGTACCTCGGCGCTGCCGTGGTTCTCCAGTGGGACGCTCTCCCGGAAAAGGCGCAGCAAGCGATATTGCAGCAGGCGGTTTCAGTCGGCGGGTTGCGCCCTGTCACTTCGCTCCCCGAGCAAATCAAGTCGCTTATTGGGCGTATCCGGAATTAGTTCCGCCGAGCGTGCCGATGGCGAGAAGCGCCCCGTCGGCGTGACCGGCAATAGGTTCATGCGCATTCCCACGAGCGAATCTGCCCTGGTTTGACCAGATTGCTCTCGTGTATAAGCGTTGGCTGTCCGCGCCTGTGCGGACTGTGCGATCGGATCGACACGGAGTTTCATTATGGCGGAGCGTTGGACGCCCGACAGTTGGCGCTTAAAGCCGATCGTGCAGATGCCGGAATATCCCGACCCGCAGGCGCTCGCTGCGGTCGAGAAGCAGCTTGCGACCTTTCCGCCGCTCGTTTTCGCCGGCGAAGCGCGCAACCTGAAGAAGGCGTTGGCGCGCGTCGCTGCAGGTCAAGCGTTCCTGCTTCAGGGCGGCGACTGCGCCGAAAGCTTCGCCGAACATGGCGCCAACAATATCCGCGACTTCTTCCGCGTCTTCTTGCAGATGGCCGTGGTGCTGACCTACGCGGCGGCGTCACCGGTGGTGAAGGTGGGCCGCATCGCCGGCCAGTTCGCGAAGCCCCGTTCGGCGGCGACCGAGAAACGCGGCGACGTGGAGCTGCCGAGTTATCGCGGCGACATCATCAACGACAACGAGTTCACTGCCGAGGCGCGGCGTCCCGATCCGCGCCGCCAGCTCCAGGCCTATCGCCAGTCGGCGGCGACGCTGAACCTGCTGCGCGCCTTCGCGCAGGGCGGCTACGCCAATCTCGGAAGCCTGCACCAGTGGATGCTCGGCTTCGTCAAGGA
>DASUPI010000377.1:0-4977 GCA_036281135.1 Rhodoplanes sp.
AATGCGTATTTAGAGTCAAGAAAGATTCGAAACAAAGCAGACAACGTCCGCAAAAGGACGGATCGACTTCGGGGAAGGCAACGCGCACTGCTCGCCGCTTTGTGGGGTCGGGCCAGGAGGAAATTTGTGGGGTCGGGCCAGGAGGAAAATCGAATGGCCGGTTCGGACGTTTCGATCGCCTTTGTCGGGAGCGGCGGGGCTGGCGTGCTCACCGTCGGCGGCATGCTGCTGGAAGCGGCTTGCGCAGCCGGCTGGCACGGCTTTCTCACGCGCTCGGTCGGCGCGCAGATCCGGGGCGGAGAGGCTGCCGCCATGCTTCGCCTCGCGCCGCACCCGATCGATTGCCACTCCGATTGCTTTGATCTCCTGATCGGCATCGACTGGCAGAACGCGCAGCGTTTCGAAGCGGAAATCCCGCTCGGACCGCACAGTCTCGTGTTCGGCGATCCGCGCGGCGGCGACCGGCCGCAAAGCATCGCCGCGGCGGGCGCCCGCGCCGTCGGCGTGCCGTTCAAGGACATGATCAAGTCGCGGCCCGATTGGCGCGCCAATATGATCGCGCTGGGAATCGCCGCCAGGCTCATCGGCCTTCCCGCAGACGCGCTGCGGGCGGCGCTGAGCAAGCGCTTCGGTGAACACGGTTCTGCTGCGCTCGAAGCCAATCTCGCCGCGGTCGACGCGGGCGCAGCGGCTGCAGCCGGATCGGAACTCGGCCACCCTCTGTCGGCGCCTACAAAGTCAACCGCCAAGCGCTGGCTCATCTCCGGCAACGAGGCGACCGCGCTCGGGGCGGTGCGCGGGGGAATCCGCTTTGCCGCGGCCTATCCGATCACGCCGGCGACCGACATTCTCGAATGGCTAGCGGCCAATCTCGCGAGGATCGGCGGGGTGATGTTGCAGGCGGAGGACGAGCTTGCCTCAATCAACATGATCATCGGCGCGTCCTATGGCGGCACGCCGGCGCTCACGGCAACCTCGGGTCCGGGCCTGTCGCTGATGGTCGAGGCGCTCGGGCTCGCGACCGCAGCCGAGATTCCCATCGTCGTGATCGACGTCATGCGCGGCGGACCGTCGACCGGCATCCCGACCAAGGCCGAGCAGAGCGACCTCAACATCGCCGTGTACGGCTTGCATGGCGATGCGCCGCATCTCGTGCTCGCGCCGCAGTCGGTGAGCGATTGCGTGTTTACCGCGCAATGGTCCGTCTATCTCGCCGAAGCGCTGCAGACATCGGCGATCGTGCTGTCCGACCAGCTCATCGGCCAGGCGCAGGCGGCGATCGCGCGGCCGGCCGATCTCGCCTTTGTCGGCGAGCGGCTGCGCGCGCGCGACATCGCGGCGCCCTATCAGCGCTATGCGCTCGGCGGCGCCGGCGTTTCGCCGATGGCGATTCCGGGAACGCGCGGCGGCCAATACACGGCCGACGGCCTCACGCATACGGTGCACGGCATTCCGACCGGCAGCGCCGGCGATCATCGCGCGCAGCTCGACAAGCGGCGTGACAAGCTGGAAAACTTCAACTACGGCGACCACTGGGCGACCCTCGAAGGCGATGGCGAACTCGCCGTGATCACCTGGGGCTCGCTCACCGGCGCGGTGCGCGAGGCGATCGCGCGGGCGCGCGCCGAGGGCGTTGCGGTGCGCCTCATCGCTCCGCGCCTGCTCGCGCCGGCGCGGCCGAAGGAGATGGAAGCGGCGCTCGCCGGCGTGCGCAAGGCGCTCATTGTCGAGCAGAGCCACGGCGCCCAGTTCCACCGCTATCTGAAGGCGCATTATGCGCTGCCCGAGAAGGTGCGGGCGTTGCACGCGCCGGGCCCGCTTCCGTTGCGGCCGGGCGACATCCACCGCGCGCTCATGGATTGGAGAAACGCATGACCGCCGACCCGCGACTGAAGGCACAGGATTACAAATCAGAGATCAAGCCGATCTGGTGTCCCGGCTGCGGCGACTATCACGTGCTGCTGGCGTTCACGCGCGCCTTCGCCGAACTCGGCCTCGCGCCGGAGGACATCGCGGTCGTGTCGGGGATCGGATGCTCTTCGCGCATTCCCGCCTACACGAGTTGCTACGGATTTCACGGCGTGCACGGGCGCGCGCTTGCCGTCGCCGCCGGGCTGAAAGTCGCGCGACCGGACCTCACGGTCGTGGTGGCGACCGGCGACGGCGACGGCTACTCGATCGGCGGCAATCATTTCCTTCATGCCTGCCGTCGCAATCTCGACATAACCTATATCGTCATGGACAACCACATCTACGGCATGACCAAGGGCCAACCCTCGCCCACCACCGAGCCGGATTTCGACACCGCGCTGTCGCCCGGGGGCACCGGACTGAGGCCCTTCCACCCGCTGGTGATCGCGCTCGCTTCCGGCGCGAACTTCATCGCTCGCTGCTTTTCCGGCCAACCTGCCGAGACCGCAAGCGTCATCGTCGAGGCGATTCGGCATCCGGGCTTCTCCTTTGTCGAAGTGCTGAGTCCGTGCGTCACCTTCCGGCCCGATCAGCGGGAGTGGAAGAACCTCGTCCATCCCGCCCCCGTCGCGGCGACCAACGATCCCGCGGTCGCGGCCCGCCGCATCATGACCGACGACGGCTTTAATCTCGGCGTGCTTTATCGGGGCGATCGGAGGCCCTATCGGCCGGAGGTGGGGGTCAGCAGCGCCGATCTGTCCGAGCTGGAAAGGGAGTTCGAGATATGAGCGCGTCAGACGATCGCGACCGCGTCCCAGCGAAACCGGGCGAGCCGTGCGACGGGCCGCCCGTCGCGAATCTCGCTGACCTGTTCGCGGTCGCCTGGCGGATCGAGGCCGATGCGGTCGAGCGCTATCATCTGCTCGCCGACCAGATGGAGACCTTCAACAATACCGAGCTCGCTCTCGTTTTTCGCGATCTCGCGCGCGCGGAGGGCATTCATCGCGACGAAATCCAGCGCATGGCCGGCGATATCGACGTGGTCGCGCATGCCCGCAGTCTGCCTGATTGGGGTCGGGGCGAGAGTCCGGAAAAGGCCGATCTCGGCGACGCGCATTATCTGATGACGCCGTGGCACGCGCTGAAGATGGCGCTCGCCGGCGAGGAGCGCGCGCTCAGCTATTTTCAGCATGTGGTCGCGACGGCAGGCGACCCGAAGGTGCAGGAGATGGCGAAGGAGTTCGTCGAAGAGGAGGCCGAGCACGTCAATCTGTGCCATCGGCTGCTGCGCAAATATCCCGCGCCGCAAGGCGAGTCCTGGTCGGACGATCCCGACCCGGCGATTGCACAAGAGTGAGGCGCAAGCTGGTTTCGGTGCTCTGGCGTGAGGCGGCGAGCGCCAAAAAGGGCATGATGTGGGGTTATTTCGCTTTCCTGATTGCGCGCAAGGGATTAAGAGAACGCACGCGTTCGACGGACTCGTAACGATCAGGCGTGCGCGCACGGGGAAACGGCATGGACAAATGGGCTTTCGGATTCACGATGATGATCGTGGGCGTGGGAGGCACGTTCCTCACGCTGACGATCCTCATCTGGTCGATCTATCTGTTGAAAAAAGTCTTCCCACTGTCTGCTGAAGGCAGCGGCAAAGCCAAGCAGTCCTAGCGGGAGGAAATCATGCTCTCAAGCATCGTATCCGGCCTCCAAGGCCTCACCGACGGCGTCACATTCCTGTTCACGATCGGCGGGCTGAAGAACGTGATCATGATCGTGATCGGGGGGACGCTGATCTATCTCGGCGTCAAGAAGGACGTCGAGCCGCTGCTCCTGGTGCCGATCGGATTCGGCTGCCTCCTCGTCAACATCCCGCTCGGCGATCTGATGCATATTGGCTTGGACCCCGGCGCGAAACAGGTGTTCGAGGCGATGGGCGGCACTCTGCCCGAAGCCGCCAAGGAACTCGCCAAGGAGGATACCGGCTTCCTGCGCACGATCTACAATATGGGCATCGCCAACGAGTTGTTTCCGCTGCTGATCTTCATCGGCATCGGGGCGATGACCGATTTCGGGCCGCTGCTCGAGAACCCGAAAATCCTGCTGTTCGGCGCCGCTGGCCAGTGCGGCATCTTCCTCACCCTGCTGCTGGCGCTCGCGCTCGGCTTCGAGGAGCTGCATGCGGTCAGCATCGCGGTGATCGGGGCGTGCGACGGGCCGACCGCGATCTATGTCGCCTCGCAATACGCGCCCGAACTGCTGGGACCGATTTCGGTCGCGGCCTATTCCTACATGGCGCTGGTGCCGATCATCCAGCCGCCGATCATGAAGGCGCTGACGACCGAGAAGGAACGCACGACGGTCATGCCGGCGGTGAAGCGAACCGTCTCGCGGAACGCCAAGCTGATTTTTCCCATCGCGGTCACGATCGTCACCGGACTGATCGCGCCCAAGGGCTTGCCCTTGATGGGCTCGATCATGCTCGGCAACTTCATGCGCGAAAGCGGCGCGGTCGAGCGCCTGACCAAGGCGTCGGAGAACGAGATCGCCAACATCGCGACGCTCTTCCTTGGCGTCGCGATCGGCGCGACCATGCAGGCCGAGGCGTTCCTGAAGCCCACCACGCTTGCGATCTTCGCGCTCGGCTTTGTCGCGATCTGCCTCGACACGGTGGTCGGCGTGCTGTTTGGCAAGCTCTGGTATTATCTGTCCGGCGGCAAGATGAACCCGATGATCGGCGCGGCCGGCATCTCGGCCTATCCGATGGCGGCGCGCGTGGTGCAGGCGCAAGGCCAGCGCTTCAACAAGCAGAACTTCCTGTTGATGCACGCCATGGGCGCCAATACTGGCGGACAGATCGGCTCGGTCGCCGCCGCGGCGGTGATGCTCTCGGTGCTCAAGGGCATGGGCTTGATCTGACCTGGCTTTGCCCTCTCCTTCCGCGGGAGAGGGCACCATGCCGCCCCGAAATTCCTCATTCGTCATCACCGGGCCGCGTCGAAGGCGCGTGACCCGGTGATCCATATGCGCCTCCACGCTGCGACCTGTCAGCATGGGACCGCCGGGTCAAAG
>DASUPI010000378.1:0-3808 GCA_036281135.1 Rhodoplanes sp.
GTTGCGACGCGAGCCGAGCATGCAGGAGCGGGGATGACGGGAACGACGCGTTCGAGCGAGGGTTTGGACCTGCGGCGGCGGCGGCTTCTGTTCCGCGCATGGCGGCGCGGCACGCGCGAGCTGGACCTGATCATGGGGCGCTTCCTCGACCAGGCGATCGGGACGATGTCGGAGGCGGAGGTCGACGAGTTCGAGCGCCTGTGCGACGTGCCGGACCTTGAGCTTTACGCCTGGGTGGTGCGCAGTCGCTCCGTGCCGGCGAATTACGACACGGATTTGTTCCGGCGCATCTGCGCCTTCAACCACGCGGCGGCGGCGGGTCTTGATGGCGATAAGGCAGGCTGAACAAGCGCGCTCTCCGGCCGAGCTGCTCGCTCCCGGACGGCCGCTGACGCTCGCAAGCGTCGCCGACGGGGCGGAGGGGCTTGTCCTCGCCGATCTCGCGCGCGCGGTCGCCGCCAGGCCGAAGGCGCCGGCGATCAGTCTTGTCGTCATCTGCCGCGACGGACCGCGCATGGCGGCGCTTGCCCGCGCGCTCGCCTTCTTCGCGCCCGACGTCGCCCTGATCGAATTCCCGGCCTGGGACTGCCAGCCCTATGACCGGGTTTCGCCGCATGCCGGCGTCGTCGCCGAGCGGATGACCGCGCTGTCGCGGCTCGCCCGAGTGCAGGGTCATGACAAGCCGAGCGTCCTGCTCACGACTGTAAACGCGGCGGTGCAGCGGGTGCCGGCGCGCGAGATGGTCGCCGGTCAAGCCTTGTCGGCCCGACCCGGTAACCGCATCGCCATGGACGGCATCGTGCGCTGGCTCGAGCTGAACGGCTATCTGCGCGCCTCGACCGTGCGGGAGCCGGGCGAATACGCCGTGCGCGGCGGCATACTCGACCTGTATCCGCCCGGCATTCACGATCCGGTGCGGCTCGACTTCTTCGGCGACACGCTCGAATCGATCCGCAGTTTCGACCCGGAAACCCAGCGTTCGACCGACCAGCTGCGCGCGCTCGACCTCGTGCCGGTCGCCGAATTCCAGCTCACCAGCGAAACGATCCGCCGATTCCGGCAGGGCTATGTCGCCGAATTCGGCGCGGCGACGAGCGATGATCCTCTCTACCAGGCCGTGAGCGAAGGCCGCCGCTATCCCGGCATGGAGCATTGGCTGCCGTTGTTCCACGCACGGCTCGACACGCTGTTCGACTACGTGTCCGGCGCGCCGATCGTCGTCGAACCGCTCGCCGAGGACGCCGCCCATGAGCGCCTCGCGCAGGTCTCCGATTATTGCGAGGCGCGCCGCCAGGCGCTCGCGATGGAAGGCGCCGGCGCTCCCTACAAGCCGCTGCCGCCGGACCGGCTCTACCTTGCCGAGAGCGAATGGCGCGAGCGGCTCGATGCCGGCGCGCTCGTGCGCCTGTCGCCGTTCGCGAGCCCGGACGCATCCGGCGCAGCGATCGATGCGGGCATGCGCGCGGGCCGCAGCTTCGCCGCCGAGCGGGCGCAGGCGGATACGAACGTGTTCGACGCGGTGCGGGCGCATGTGGAGGCGCTGCAATCATCCGGCAAGCGGGTCGTGCTCGCGCTGTGGAGCGAGGGCGCGCGCGAACGCATGAGCCATGTGCTGGCGGATCACCGACTTCTCAACCTGCGTGCCGTCGCGACCTGGCCGGAGGCGCTTGCCCGCCCGACGCCCGAGATCGCGCTCGCCGTGCTCGGGCTCGAAGCAGGCTTCGAGACGGCCGATGTCGCAGTCATCGGCGAACAGGACATCCTCGGCGACCGTCTGGTGCGGCCGCGCCGCGCCGCCAAGCGCGCGGAGAATTTCCTCACCGAGCTGACGAGCCTCTCGGCCGGCGATCTCGTCGTGCATGTCGACCACGGCATCGGCCGCTTCGTCGGACTGAAGACGATCGAGGCCGCGGGCGCGCCGCACGACTGCCTGGAGATTCACTACGCCGGCAACGACAAGCTGTTCCTCCCGGTGGAGAATATCGACCTCTTGTCGCGCTACGGCTCGGAGGAGACCGCGGTCGATCTCGACCGGCTGGGCGGCGTCGGCTGGCAGACGCGCAAGGCGCGCATGAAGAGCCGCATCCGCGAGATCGCGGGCGAGCTGATCAAGATCGCCGCCGAACGCGCGCTGCGCGAGGCGCCGCGGCTCGCGGTGGGGCAGGGGGTCTATGACGAATTCTGCGCCAGCTTTCCCTATGACGAGACCGACGACCAGCGCGGCGCGATCGACGCGACGCTCGACGATCTCGCCGGCGGCCGGCCGATGGACCGTCTGATCTGCGGCGATGTCGGATTCGGCAAGACGGAAGTGGCGCTGCGCGCAACGCTCGTCGCGGTGATGAACGGCAAGCAGGTCGCCGTCGTCGTGCCGACGACGCTGCTCGCGCGCCAGCATGCCAAGACTTTCACCGAGCGGTTCCGCGGGTTTCCCGTCCATATCGGCCAGGCCTCGCGCCTCGTCGCCGCGCCGCAGCTCGCCAAGACGAAGAAGGGCCTTGCCGACGGCTCGATCGACATCGTGATCGGCACCCATGCGCTGCTCGGCAAATCGATCAAGTTCCGCGATCTCGGCCTCGTCATCGTCGACGAGGAGCAGCATTTCGGCGTCGCCCACAAAGAGCGGCTGAAATCGCTGCGCGCCGAAGTGCATGTGCTCACGTTGACGGCGACGCCGATCCCGCGCACGCTGCAGCTCGCGCTCACCGGGGTGCGCGAACTCTCGATCATTGCGACGCCGCCGATCGACCGGCTCGCGGTGCGCACTTTCGTCACGCCGTTCGATCCCCTGATCGTGCGCGAGGCCCTGCTGCGCGAGCGCTATCGCGGCGGCCAGGCTTTTTACGTCTGCCCGCGCATCGAGGACCTGGCCGAGGCGAAGGCGTTCCTCGACAAGAACGTGCCGGAGGTGCGCGTCGCCGTCGCGCATGGGCAGATGCCGTCGACGGTGCTGGAAGACGTGATGTCGGCCTTCTACGACGGCAAATACGACGTGCTCCTGTCGACCACCATCATCGAATCCGGCCTTGACATCCCGACCGCGAACACGCTGATCGTGCACCGCGCCGACATGTTCGGGCTCGCCCAGCTCTATCAATTGCGCGGACGGGTCGGCCGCTCGAAGACGCGCGCCTACGCCTTGTTCACCATTCCCGCGGGCCGACAGATCACCCCGCAGGCCGAGCGCCGGCTGAAGGCGCTGCAATCGCTCGATACGCTGGGCGCCGGCTTCCAGCTCGCCTCGCACGACCTCGACATTCGCGGTGCCGGCAATCTGCTCGGCGAGGAGCAGTCGGGCCACATCAAGGAGGTCGGGTTCGAGCTTTATCAGCAGATGCTGGAGGAGGCGGTCGCGAGCCTCAAGGCGGGCGTCGCCGAGCCGGCGGTGGGCGATCGCTGGTCGCCGCAGATCACCATCGGCATGGCGGTGCTGATCCCCGAGGACTATGTGGCCGACCTCTCGGTTCGGCTTGCGCTCTACCGCCGTCTTGCCGACCTCGAAGACGAGCGCGAGATCGATGCGTTCGCCGCGGAACTCGTCGATCGCTTCGGGCCGCTGCCGGAAGAAGCCCGGCACCTGCTCGACACCGTCGTGCTGAAGAGCCTGTGCCGGCGCGCCAATGTCGCAAAGATCGAAGCCGGACCGAAGGGCGCGGTGCTGTCCTTCCGCGACGACACGTTCGCCAATCCGGAGGGGCTCGTCGCCTTCATCCGCGAGCAGGGGTCCGACGCGCGCGTGCGTCCCGACATGAAGGTCGTGTTCTTCGACGATTGGGAGGAGCCGCAGGACCGCCTCAAGGGCGCGACC
>DASUPI010000379.1:0-3025 GCA_036281135.1 Rhodoplanes sp.
CGGGAGGAGCGCAAAGGTCTCCCAGGCGGACTGGTGCTTGGCGGCGACGAGCAGCGGGCCGGGGGGAATTTTTTCGAGCCCCCGCCACTCGACGTCGATGCCGCAGATGACCCGCAAGAGCCAGAGATTGACCCGCCCCCACGCCTTGACGACCGCAATAATGGCGTGACGCGGCATGACGAGCGTCGGCACGGCGGCGAGGAGCCAGACGATGAAATTCAGATAGAAGGCGAGATTGAACAGCGCGGAGCGAAGGACGACGGCGCCGGACATGCGGTTCACGCCTCAGCTGCGGGTTCCCGCGCGCGGGGGCAGGCCGGCGGACTCGATCTCCGGCTCAAAGCGGATGCGCGTCACCGCCACGATGTATTTCAAATATTCGGACATCAGCAGCCTGGCATTGGATGCGTTCGACCACCAGGGCTTGGCCCGTTTCTCGGTCACCACCGGGAACGGAATGAGACGCACGTCCGGAAGGCGATGGGCGAGCTCGGCCATGGCTCTCGGCATGTGATAGCTCGAGGTCACCACGACCAGCGAACGGAAGCCGCGGTTCAGGCTCCAGCGCCGCGTCTCCACCGCATTGCCGATCGTGTTGCGGGCGGCATGGTCGAGGTCGATGCAGCACATGAACAGCCGTTCATAGTCTGGGGCAAGGCGCGCAAGCTCGCCCGAATGCGTCGTGCGGTTCACGCCCGTGATCAGGAGCCGCCGGCCGTGTCCGGAGGCGAGGAGTTCGACCGCATCGACGACGCGCGATGCGCCCCCGGTCAGCGCGACGATCCCGTCGGCCCGCGTGGTCAGGACCACCTCCTTGCGCGGCACCCGCCAGGCGAACCATAGAAAGCCGACCATGAAGGTGATGACGACCAGGCCCCCGGCCGCGACCAGGGCCACCAGCACGAGCCGCATCCGCGAACGGGCCGGGCGCGGCGACGGATGCTCCTCGCCTGAGCCTCCGCCCGCGCCGTCCGGCGCCAGTTCTCGTTCGCTGACCGTCATCGGAAACGCGACCTCAGCGGAAGGATATCTCGAAATTTGACGGCGCAAAGGCCGAACCGACGCATGTGGGGCTTTCGCACCTTCCGGTCAATCGATTCCGGCTCAGGCGACCGTCCGGAGCGTCGACTGCACCACCTGGCGGGAGGCGAAAGCGGTCACCGCGGCGACAACGAAAATCTGGAGCAGCACGGCGAGGTAGCCGCCGATGCCGAGTGACAGGCCGCCGAACATGGCGGCGACGTCCTCGCCGCCGCCCCCGCCGAACACGCTGCCGCCCAGCAGGCCGAGCAGAAGGAACAGGGCGATCGCCGCGCCGCCGCCGATCGCCCCGCCCTTGAGGCCGAGCAGGAGGAAATGCCGCTGGAACTCGCCCGCGATGTAACCGTCCTTCGCCCCGATCAGATGCAGCACTTCGACCGTCGAGCGGTTGGTCGCCATGGCGCCGCGGGTGGCGAAGCTCACCGACAGCACGGTCGCGGCGAGCACCAGGCTGAGGATCGCGAGCCCGATGGCGATCGCGGTGTCGGCCATGGTCCGCAGCCGCCGGGCGAATGTGCGGTGGTCGTCGAGGCTCGCACCCGGGACTTCGGCCGCAAGCGCCGCGCGCAAGGCGGCGAAATCGGGCGGCCGGTCGGGCGCGATCTGCACGACGATCAGGCGCGGCACCGGCAGGCTTTCGAGCACCGCGCCGCTGCCGAGCCAGGGCTCCAGGAGCCGCGCCGACTCCTCCTTGTCATACGGCCGCACCTCGGTGACGCCGGGCGAGGCGCGCGCGATCTCGGCCGCCCGCCGCACGCTCGCTTCGAGGTCCTTGCCGGCGATCAGCCGCACCTGGATCGTCACCTCACGGGTGACGTCGGACTGCCATTCCGACGCCGCGACGACCACCATGAACACCGCGCCGAGGGTGAGCGAGGCGAGGAAGGTCATGATGGCGATGACGGACACGAGCGCGCGGCCGGCGATCGAGTGCTTCGGCACGATCGGCGTCTCGCGCGGCCTTTCCCGCGGGATCCATTGCCGCAACCGCGCGGCGATCTCCGCCAGCGGCTTGATCTCATTCATAGACGTGGATCCGTCCTTCGTGGATCACCAGGCGACGGGCATCATACTGGTCCATCAGTCCGATATCATGCGTCGCGATGACGATCGAGGTGCCCGATTTGTTGAGTTCGACGAACAGCCGCAGCAGCCGCTTCGCGAGGTTCGGATCGACATTGCCGGTCGGCTCGTCGGCGAGCAGGAGCTGCGGCCGCGCGATCACCGCGCGGGCGATCGCGGCGCGCTGCTTCTCCCCGCCGGAAAGCACCGGCGGGAGCGCAGCCATGCGCTCGCCGAGGCCGACCCAGTGCAGGAGCTCCTCGACCTCATAGCGGTAGGTCGCCTCCTCGCGCCCGAGCACGCGCAGCGGCAGCGAGACGTTCTCGTAGGTCGTCAGATGGTCGAGCAGGCGGAAGTCCTGGAACACGACGCCGATGCGCCGGCGCAGGATCGCGAGCGAATCCTTGTCGAGGGTGGCGACGTCCTGGTCGAACAGCGTGATCAGGCCGCGCGTCGGCCGCAGCGACAGAAACAGCAGGCGCAGCAGCGAGGTCTTGCCCGCGCCGGACGGGCCGGTGAGGAACTGGAAGGAGTGCGGCTCGATGCGGAAGGTCAGGTCGCGGAGCACTTCCGGACCGAGCCCATACCGCAGCCCTACATTCTCGAACCGCACCACGCCTTGCTCCGCTTGCCTCGTTCGATCCGCGCCGCCGCCCCCGCGGGTCCCGCGCACCCGAGTCGCTTCGCGCCGTTTCGTCAGGCACGCGCCCTTCTACAGGCGCGCGCCCTTGTCCGGAAAGCCCGCCGCCGGGAAGGCCCGCCGCGGGCAGCCCGCCGCGGGGCGATCGGCAAGCCTGCCCGGCGCGCCGCCCGGAACGCGTCGGCCGGCCACGCATTGCGACGTCCCCGCCCCGCCAACCGGGGGCTTGGCGGGAAACTTGGGCGACGCAACGGCCAAGACTCTGCCAACGTGGTTTCCGCC
>DASUPI010000380.1:0-10080 GCA_036281135.1 Rhodoplanes sp.
TGACCGGCGTTGATAACCGATCAATGCGTTTTAAGTGGTTCGTAACGCCCGTCGGCCATGACTACGTACGCGCGCTTGGTCGAGGGGCGACGATCGTGGGGCGTCGCCGGGCCGGAAGCCCCTTGAACAACAAGCATTTGACCTTCCGCGCGGCTCAGGCCTAATCAGGAGATGACGATTCGCGCCTTCATTAACGGGCTGTCCGGTCTGCGTATTTCCCCAAACGAGCGGAGCTTCCTGCGCGAGGCCCGGCCGTGGGGGCTGATACTGTTCGAGCGTAACATCAGCAACCCACGTCAAGTTGCGGCTCTCGTAAGCGAATCTCGTGACTTGCTTGGCTTCGATGCGCCCGTCTTGATCGATCAGGAAGGCGGCCGCGTCCAGCGGCTCGGTCCGCCGCATTGGCGGGCCTACCCGTCCGGAGCGGACTATGGTTGGCTGTTCGATCGCGATCCGGCGCTCGGGCTTGCCGCCGCGCGGCTCGGCGGCCGCCTGATTGCCGCGGACCTTGCGCTGCTCGGGATCACGGTGGATTGCCTGCCGGTGGCCGACGTGCCTGCGCCCGGCGCCGACCCGGTGATCGGCACGCGCGCTTACGGCGACACGGTCGACAAGGTGGCGCAGCTTGCCGAGGCGATAACGACAGGGCTCGCCGAGGGCGGCGTTCTGCCGGTGCTCAAGCATCTCCCCGGGCATGGGCGGGCGACCTGCGACAGCCATTTCGGCCTGCCGGTGGTCACAGCGCCACGCGCGACGCTCGAAGCGACCGATTTCGCCGCTTTTCGCCGGCTCGCCCATCTGCCGCTCGGCATGACCGCGCATGTGGTGTTTACCGCGATCGATCCGGATGTTGCGGCGACGCTTTCGCCCAAGGTGATCAACGAGGTGATCCGCGGATCGATCGGCTTCGACGGCGTGTTGATGAGCGACGACGTGTCGATGGGCGCGCTCAGCGGCCGCATCGCCGATCGAACCCGGCAGGCGCTTGCCGCGGGCTGCGACCTCGCCCTGCATTGCAACGGGGATCTCAAGGAATTGGAGGAGGTTGCACTGGGCGCCTGCGAGTTGTCGGGCGCTGCGACGCGGCGCGCAGAGCGGGCGCTCGCGTCCCGGCGCAAAGCGGATTCAGTCGATATCGCCGAGGCGCGAATCACCTTTTCCCGTATGATGGGGATGACGGCAGCCGCGGGGTGACGCTGACATGTCCGGCGATGCGGGCCAGTTTCTCGACGAAGCGGTCGACCGGGCCTCGGATGAGCCGGCGCTGATCGTCGATGTCGAGGGCTTCGAGGGGCCGCTGGACCTGCTGCTGACGCTCGCCCGCCAGCAAAAGGTCGATCTCACCCGCATCTCGATCCTCGCGCTGGCCGACCAGTATCTCGCCTTCATCGAGGCAGCCCGCAAGCTGCGGCTCGAACTTGCCGCCGACTACCTTGTAATGGCCGCCTGGCTCGCTTTCCTCAAATCGCGCCTGCTGCTGCCGGAGGGCGGGGAAGCGGAAGGGATGAGCGCGGCCGAGATGGCCTCCGCGCTCGCGCTCCGCCTCAAGCGCCTTGAAGCGATCCGCGCCGCGGCGGGCAAGCTGATGGAACGGCCGCAGCTTCATCGCGACGTTTTCCCGCGCGGCGATCCGGAGCCGATCGCCGAGATCAAGCGGCCGGAATGGTCGGCGACGCTCTATGACCTTTTGTCGGCCTATGCGGTCGAGCGGCAGCGGCATGCGCTTTCCCATGTGCGTGTCGCCAAGCGCGCGGTCTGGTCGCTCGCCGAGGCGCGCGCCGCGCTCGGCCGGCTGGTCGGGAGCGCCAGCGATTGGACCGAACTAAACGGCTTTCTGCTCGCTTATGCGATCGAGCCCGCGATGCGCTCCACGGTGTTCGCCTCGAGCCTCGCCGCCACGCTCGAACTGGTGCTCGAAGGCGTGCTGGACGTCCATCAGCCCGCCCCTTTTGCGCCTATTCATGTCCGCAAGCGAGCGAACGGCCCAGGCCCGACCGGCCTTCCCGCGGATTCCGAACGCCTCTGAGCGAACGATAGGGAACCTCGATATGAGCCAGAGATGGCCCGCGGTACGGGAAATCGCCGAGCATGCAAGCCTTGCCGCTCCCGAAACATCGCAGGCGGCCGAGGCATCCGCGGTCGAGCCGCGGCCCGAGGAGTTGCGGCTCATCGAGGCGGTGTTGTTCGCCGCCGCCGAGCCGGTCGACGAAAAGGCGCTGACGAAGCGCCTGCCGCCCGGCACGGATGTGCGCGCCAGCCTAAAGCGTCTTGCGCTCGAATACGCCCCGCGCGGGGTGAACCTCGTGCGGATCGGCAATGCCTGGGCATTTCGGACCGCCAACGATCTCGCCTGGCTCCTCACCCACGAAGCGGTCGAGCCGAAGAAGCTCTCGCGCGCCGCGATCGAGACGCTCGCCATCGTCGCCTACCATCAACCGGTCACGCGCGCCGAGATCGAGGAGATTCGCGGGGTCGCGGTCGCCAAGGGAACGCTCGACGTCCTGCTCGAGACCGGCTGGATCAGGCCGCGCGGGCGGCGCAAGGCGCCGGGCCGGCCGCTCACCTTCGGCACGACCGAGGCGTTCCTGTCGCATTTCGGGCTGGAGCAGCTCTCCGATCTGCCGGGCCTCGACGAATTAAAGGGAGCGGGCCTGTTCGACGGCCAGCTTCCGGCGAGCTTCAGCATCCCCGCGCCGTCGGACGACCCGGCGCTGCACGAGGATGAAGAGCCGCTCGAAGCGCCCGAACTCGATCTCGGCCTTGCGCCGCGCCCCGACGCTTCGCCCGACGCCTGCGGGTAACGACGGGACCGGCGCGGAGCGCCGCGGCGCCAGCAAAAGGCCGCCGGCATCCTTGTATTTATGGGCGCTGACGCCTAGTTTCTCCGGCAAAACCGAAGGCGAGGCCATGGTCCGGCCCCTCGGTCCGGAGGATCAAACCGATGGGTTCCATGAGTATTTGGCACTGGATCGTCGTCATCGGCGTGGTGCTGCTGCTGTTCGGTCGCGGCAAGATTTCCGAGTTGATGGGGGACGTGGCCCAGGGGATCAAGGCGTTCAAGAAGGGCATGAGCGAGGACGAAGCGGCGAAAGTCGAACCGGTCAAGCCGGAGCCCGTCAAGACGATCGACCATCAGTCGGCGCAGACGGTCGGGCAAACCGAGAACCGCAAGACCGGCTGAACGCGCCAAATCCTTCGTACTCGCCTTTGCATTCGGGGCGGTCCGGCGCACCGGGACCCGGCCGCCGGGAGTTCGCATGTTCGATATCGGGTGGAGCGAGCTTGTTCTGATCGGCGTAGTCGCGCTGATCGTGATCGGGCCTAAGGAACTCCCCGGCGTGCTGCGCGCCATCGGGCAGTGGTCCGCGAAAATCCGCCGCATGGCGGCGGAATTCCAAGGCCAGTTTCACGAGGCGATGCGCGAGGCGGAGTTGGCGGACCTGAAGAAACAGGTCGATGAGATCAATGACAGCGCGCGCAGCATCGGCCGGTTCGATCCGCTGACCTATGATCCGGACAAAGAGAAGAGCTCATCCGATCCGGGCAAAGAGAAGAATTCATCCGCTGCGGCGGCCAACGGCGCCGAGGCCTCACCGGACCTCGCTTTGCCGGGGGCGACTGAACCCCCGGCGCCGACCGCCGCTTCGACAGAAGCAACAGAAGCTCCCGCCTCGCCCGCCGCGTCCTCCGCCCCGAGCGAGCTCGGGACCGGGAATCGGTCGGCATGACGCACGAAGACATCGAGGCGACCAAGGCGCCGTTGCTTGACCATCTGGTCGAACTGCGCGCCCGGCTGATCAAATCGCTGGTCGCCTTCGCCCTGACCTTCGTTCTGTGTTTCTTTTTCGCAAAGCAGATTTACAATATTCTCGTGTGGCCGTTCGTCTGGGTGGCGGGGCCGGAAAATTCGAAATTCATCTATACCGCTCTGCTCGAATATTTCGTCACTCAGCTCAAGCTCGCGCTGTTCGGCGCCGCGTTTCTCGCCTTTCCGGTGATCGCGACCCAGATCTACATGTTCGTCGCGCCGGGGCTCTACCGCCATGAGCGGCAGGCGTTCCTGCCATACCTTGTCGCAACGCCGGTGTTTTTCCTGCTCGGCGCGATGGTGGTGTATTTCGCGGTGATGCCGATGCTGGTGCGCTTCTCGCTCGGCATGCAGCAGCTGGGCGGGGAGGGCGGCGCGGAAATTCTGCTGCTTCCCAAGGTGGGCGAATATCTGTCGCTGACGATGAGCCTCGTGCTCGCGTTCGGCGTCGCGTTCCAGCTTCCGGTCATTCTCACGCTGCTCGGCCGCGTCGGCATTCTCACCTCGCAGCAGCTCAAGGACAAGCGGCGCTACTTCATCGTCGGCGCCTTTGTCATCGCCGCCGTGCTCACGCCGCCGGACGTGCTGAGCCAATTATCGCTTGCAGTGCCTTTGCTCGGCCTCTACGAAGCCTCGATCATCGCGGTGCGGATCGTGGAGAGAAAGGCGCAAGCCTCGACGCGCAGCACGGCCGATCCCGCCTCGAAGCCTGCCGAGTGATCGCCGCGATCGTCGTAGCTGGGCGGCGCTGCGATCCAACGCCCGACCCCGAAATGCTATAAACCCGTCCCGATTCTTCTCGAGCGGACCGCCATGTACGACATCAAGTGGATTCGCGAAAACGACGCCGCCTTCGACCGCGGGCTTGCGCGACGCGGGCTTGAGCCGTTGGCGCGCGAGCTGCTCAGCATCGACGAGCGCCGGCGTGCGGCGATCGGGCGGCTCGAAGCGGCGCAAGCGCGCCGCAATGCCGCCTCGAAGGAGATCGCGGAAGCCAAACGCCGGAAGGACGAGGCGGCGGCCGAATGGCTCAGGGAGGAGGTCGCTACGCTGAAGGCGTCGATCCCCGCCCTCGATGCCGAAGAGAAGGAGGTCACCAAGGAATTCGAGACCGCCCTCGCGCAGGTCCCGAACCTTCCGCTCGACGATGTGCCGGACGGGATCGACGCGAACGATAATATCGAGCATCATCGCTTCGGTGCGATGCGCGACTACGCGTTCGCGCCGAAGCAGCATTTCGACCTCGGCGAGGCGCTCGGCCAGATGGATTTCGAGACGGCGGCGAAGCTCTCCGGCTCCCGCTTCGTGGTGCTGAAGGGCGGGCTCGCCCGGCTCGAGCGCGCGCTCGCGCAGTTCATGCTCGATCTCCACACCCGGGAGCATGGCTACACCGAAGTCAGTCCGCCGATCCTGGTCCGCGACGAGGTGATGTTCGGCACTGCGCAGTTGCCGAAGTTCAAGGACGACCAGTTCTCCGCCTATAAGGAGATGATGATCGCGGATCGCGAGAACCGCGCGATCGCGCGCCTGCTCAAAGACCTCATGGAACGCGACGCGGCGAAACTCTGGGTCGAGCAGAAGGTCGATCTATCGGCCGGGACCGCGCGCGTGATGGCCGATATCGAACAGGAGTCGCGCGAGGATCGTTTCTGGCTCATTCCCACCGCCGAAGTGCCGCTCACCAATCTCGCGCGCGAATCGATCGTCGATGAAGATGCGCTGCCGATGCGGTTCACCGCCTGCACGCCGTGCTTCCGCGCCGAGGCCGGCGCGGCCGGCAAAGACACCCGCGGGATGCTGCGGCAGCACCAGTTCACCAAGGTCGAACTCGTCTCGATCACGACGCCCGAGCAGAGCAGGGACGAGCATGAGCGGATGCTGAGTTGCGCCGAGGAGGTGCTGCGCCGGCTCGATCTTCATTATCGCGTCGTCACGCTGTGCACGGGCGACATGGGTTTTGCGTCGCAGAAGACCTACGATATCGAGGTGTGGTTGCCGGGGCAGGGGCTCTACCGCGAGATTTCGTCCTGCTCCACATGCGGCGATTTCCAGGCGCGCCGCATGGGCGCGCGCTACCGCACCAAGGAAGGCCGGCAGATCCGCCATGTCCACACGCTCAACGGGTCCGGCATCGCCGTCGGCCGCGCGCTCATTGCGGTGCTGGAGACTTACCAACAGGCGGACGGGACGATCGCCGTGCCTGACGTGCTGCAGTCATATATGGCCGGCATGAAGACGGTCGCACGGGCTTGAAGGGAATGACGACGCATCCGAAGTTCTTTTTTGCGTGCAGCGTCCGGGGCCTGCCGCTCGGCAGCATGCGGGTGCCTTCCACGCTTCCTTCCCCGCGAGCATGAGGTGAAGACCAGGCAGGAATGCGAATTCTCGTCACCAATGATGACGGCATCCACGCCCCCGGCCTCGAAGTCGCGGCTGAGATCGCGCGGGCGCTTTCCGACGATGTCTGGATCGTCGCTCCCGAACTCGACCAGTCCGGCGTGTCGCATTCGCTTTCGCTCAACGATCCGCTGCGGATGCGCGAGGTGAGCGAGCGGCGCTTCGCGATCAAGGGCACGCCGACCGATTGCGTAATCATGGGCGTCCGCCACATCCTCAACGGCAAGCTGCCCGACCTGGTCCTGTCCGGCGTCAATCGCGGATCGAACACCGGCGAGGACGTGACCTATTCGGGGACGATCGCCGGCGCGATGGAGGGAACTATTCTCGGCATTCCGTCGCTCGCGCTGTCGCAGGCCTATGGACCCGAAACGCGCCTGCGTCCGCATTGGCAAACCGCGGTGCGCTTCGCGCCCGATCTGATCCGCAAAGTGCTTGCCGAAGGCATGCCGCGCGACGTGTTGGTCAATGTCAATTTTCCCGATTGCCTGCCGGATGAGGTGAAGGGCATCGCCGTCACCAGCCAGGGCAAGCGCGCGCAGGAATGGATACGAATCGAACCGCGTCATGACGGACGCGGCAATCCGTATTACTGGGTCGCCTTCGCGCGCGGCGAGCAGGCGACCGCGTTGCACGGCACCGACCTTTCCGCGCTTGCCGCCGGGCGAATCGCCGTGACGCCGCTGCGCCTCGACATGACCGACGAGCCGTTCATGACGCGCCTCGCTCAGGTGTTCGAGTAAGACCGCCTTCGCTCCGATGCCGGGCCTCGCGACAAAAAAGATGCCCGGCGCAAGGCCGGGCATCTTTTTCTACGTTCTCTGTGGAGGCGGCGTCGCCTGATCGGTGCGCGTTCAGGCCGGCATGTTTTCGAAAGCCTGGCAGAGAATGCGGCCGAGATTCTCCTGTTGGAACGGCTTCTGCAATGTCGGGCGATTGCTGAAGCGTTCAGGCAGGCCGCGCTCGCCATAACCGGTGGCGAAGACGAAGGGCAGTCCCCGCGCTTCGAGGATTTCCGCGACGGGGCTCACGGTTTGCCCGTTCAGATTGACGTCGAGAATCGCCACGTCGAACTCGCCCGTCTTGGCGAGCTTGACCGCGTCATCGATCCGTCCGACGGCGGCCGCAATGGTGTAGCCGAGTTCCCCGAGCATATCTTCAAGCAGCAAGCGGATCATGATTTCGTCCTCGACGACGAGAACGTTCTTTCCCGCACCCTCACTTGCAGTGTGGTTCATCACTACTCCGTCCCGTATTGTCCCTCGGATCAAATCGCGATCCCGTTTGGAACAAGTTTTACACGAAATCAGATCGGCCCCCATACAGGAACCGAACCGTGGGCCGCACTCACTATGCAAGTTATCGTGATGTCTTTACGGTCGATTCCCGTGGGTCGCCCTCATTACGTCATATTCGGACGCGCCGGATGGGCAGAGCGCCGATTGCAGGAAGGCATGCATGAGCGCCCGGGCGCCCGCGCGCTCCTGCGCATCCGCCGTGTCCGTTGCGAGGTAAGAGCATGCCCGAGATGCCGGTCGCCGACGATCGCGTCGACCGTATGGGATTCCTCCTGATGCTGCGGCGCCGCGGCATCATGGACCCCGGCGTCCTGCGCGCAATGGACGAGGTTCCGCGCGAATATTTTGTCTCGCCCGACTATGCGGCGACAGCCTATTCCGACCATGCGATGCCGATCGCGTGCGGGCAGACCATTAGCCAGCCATACGTCGTCGCGTATATGACCGAGCAGCTCGCCGTCCTGCCGCATCACCGCGTTCTGGAGGTCGGCACCGGCTCCGGATATCAGGCCGCCGTGCTGTCGCGGCTCGCCCGGGAAGTCGTGACCATCGAACGGTTCCGCACCCTCGCAGAGGCGGCGCGGATCAGGTTCGAGACGCTCGGTTTTACCAATATCGAGGTCGTCGTCGGCGACGGACTCGAAGGCGTCGCGGACAAGGCCCCGTATGACCGTATCATGGTGACGGCGGCAGCGGAGACGATTCCGGCGGCGCTGGTCGAACAGCTGGTCGAGGGCGGCATCATGGTGCTTCCGCTCGGCCCACAACGCCGGTCGCAATCAATCGTCAGACTGACCAAGACCAAGGACGGGCTCGAACGGGCCGACCTGATCGTGGTTCGCTTCGTCCCGCTGTTGTCCGGCAGGGCGCGCGAACTCTAGCGCGACCGAAGCAAAACGATGAGCTGCCGGCGGCCGTTCTGCGTGCGGGGCGGGGCCGCGCGGCGCGCTTGCCGCGCCGCGCCCGGCCCGCCATTAGGCTTAAGAGAGCGTGTAACTCTTAAATCAATCTTTACTCGCTCGGTGTTTACTCCAATCGTCGGTTCGCGTCTGAGTGAGTGAAACAAAATGCGTGCGTTCAATGATGCGTTGAGCCCGCGCTCCCTTGCGCGGGCATTCGCGTTAATCGCGGTCGGCCTGGGCGCTGCGAACTGCAGCTCTGACGCGGTCAGGCTTAACGAGAATCCCTTCGCCACGCGGGCGTCGCCCAACGAAACGACCGGCTCGCTGCCATCCGGGCAGATCGAGACGCGTCCGCTGACGGAGCCGCAGATAGGGGCCCAGCCTTTGCCCGCGCCGCCGGCCCCCGGCCGTTCCAGTGCGGTTGGCGCCGGGCCGTCGCCCGGATCGAGCGCCGCCAGCAACGCGTTGCCGCAATTGCGTGCAGAGCCGAAGCCGAAATCGGGCTGGACCTGGGAGGGCGGCACTCCGGTCACGATCGCCGCAGGCGACACCGTGGCTTCGCTGTCTGGTCGCTATGGCGTGCCGGCGAGCGCCATCGCCGAGGCAAACGGCCTGTCCGGTCCGGCCGCGCTTCGGCCTGGGCAGCGCCTCGTCATTCCGCGGTACAATTCGAGCGCGGCCGGTTCGAGCGTCGCCCGGCCTGCGGCGGCCGCACAGACGAGCAAATTGCGCGCGCCGATGTCGAGCGTTCATGTCGTCGCGCCCGGCGAAACGCTGGTCGGGATCGCCCGCCGCTACAACCGGCCGATCACCGAAATCGCCACTGCGAACAAGATCGCTCCCCACGCCATGGTGAAGATGGGCGATCGCCTGGTTATTCCGGGAAAGACCGGCGCTGGCTCGCGGACCGCCGCGGTCGTTGCGGAGCCGCAACCCGCGCCGCCGTCCGCCGCTGCGCCGGTGGCGGCGCCCGCGGCTCAGCCGCGTGCGGCGGCCCCTGCGCCCGCCCCGCAACGGCTTGCTTCGATCGAACCCACTCCGAGCGTGCGCGTCGCGACGCCGGTCACCGAAGGAATCATCGAGGACAGCGCGAGCGACCGGGGAGGCGCCTCGCCGGCGTTCCGCTGGCCGGTGCGCGGCCGGGTGATCGCCGGGTTCGGCGCCAAGACCAGCGGCCAGCAGAATGACGGCATCAATCTCGCGGTGCCGGAAGGAACCGCCGTACGCGCGGCCGAGGACGGCGTCGTCGCCTATGCCGGCAGCGAGCTCAAGGGCTACGGCAACCTCATCCTGGTCCGCCACGCCAACGGCTTCGTCACCGCTTACGCACATGCGAGCGAGATCATGGTGAAGCGCAACGACCCGGTCCGGCGGGGTCAGGTGATCGCCAAGTCGGGCCAGACCGGAACTGTGGCTTCGCCGCAACTGCATTTCGAAATTCGCAAGGGCTCGGCCCCGGTTGATCCGATGCAGCACCTGCCGTCGGGAGCGTGATTTGCGCGCGCCTCAGGCGCGCTGCTCGTCGTTCAGCCGCACCTTCAGCCGGCCGGCGAGGTCCTGCACATATTGCCAGGCCACGCGGCCCGAACGCGCGCCGCGGGTCGCGGCCCATTCGAGCGCCTCGCGCCGCACCGCCTCGCGCTCGACCGGGATGGAAAAGAAGGTCACATAGCCC
>DASUPI010000381.1:0-9882 GCA_036281135.1 Rhodoplanes sp.
TCCTCAGCGCGTAGGGCGGAATAGCGCAGCGTATTCCGCCAGGATTCCTTTTCACGCCCCCTCCCCCGCCGTTCGGGGCTGAGCCGCCGCAGATGCGGAGAGCCCGCATGGATGCGCGGGTCACGCCTGGTCACGCCGCGCATGACGAGGTGAGCACGCATCACGCCGATCTCGCGAGGAGAGGTGAGCACGTAGCACGTAGGGCGGAATAGCGCAGCGTATTCCGCCAGGGTTCCTTTCACACCCCCCTCCACCGCCCTTCGGGCGGTCCTCCTCCCCCGCTCCGCCGGGGAGGATGAATGATGCGGTCGCTGCGCATGATGTGCCGCCACACTGCCGCCGCAAACTATGATTAAATTCCTAGACAGTCCGTCCCCACCGCGAGCGGTGGATAGCAACGGTCAGTCCACCGGGGGGCATGCGGAGCAAGCCTACAAACACCGCGCGCGGGACGCCGGGCAACCGGCAAATCCTGCGGCGACTACTCCTGTGTGCTGTACCCACACTGCACACAGGGCTGCGGGTTTGCGGCCCCGGCGTTCCGCGCGCCCTCGCTTTTGCGAGGGGAAAGCCTGCGCAAACCTCGAACGCACCGCGCCGCGAGAACGATCGAGGCTGGCCCGCGATGGCGCGGCAGGAGAGATCATGACCATGACAATGATTGGTGGGCCAGATGCAGTGCCTCGCCGCGCGCGCACGCCCCTTGCCGAAAAAATCGCCCTTCGCTAGCGTCCGCGCAAAACGCGGGGACGCCGGCCATGCTCCACCCGATCAGTTGGTCGCTCGCGCTGCCCTATTATTCGGCTGCTTTCGTCTTCGGCTATCTCCTCGGCTCCATCCCCTTCGGGCTCATCCTGACGCGGCTCGCCGGCACGGCGGACCTGCGCACGATCGGCTCGGGCAATATCGGCGCGACCAACGTCCTGCGCACCGGCCGCAAGGGCCTCGCCGCGCTCACGCTGCTCTGCGATGCGCTCAAGGGCACGCTGGCCGCGGCGATCGCCTATCGTTACGGCGGACAGGACCTCGCCGTGCTCGCGGCGCTCGGCGCCTTCCTCGGCCATCTCTTTCCGGTCTGGCTCAGGTTCAAGGGCGGCAAGGGCGTCGCGACCTATCTCGGCCTGCTGGTTTTTTTCTTCTGGCCGGCGGCGCTCGCATTCGCCGTCATCTGGCTCGCGGTCGCTGCGGCCACCCGCTACTCCTCGGCCGCCGCCCTCGCCGCGAGCGGGGCGACGCCGATCATCCTTTGGCAAGCGGGCTATCTGCAGGAGGCGCAACTCTTCGCCCTGTTCACCGCGCTGCTCTGGCTCAAGCACGCCGGCAATGTACGGCGGCTCGTCGCCGGCCGCGAAGGCAAGATCGGGCGCGGCCGACAGGCCGACGATACACTCGGATGATCGCAGTCCCAACGAGTGCGCGCCCCAAGCGTGCGGCCAAATGACATCTCGCAAGCCGCGGGCTTGCTTCGCACGATGCCAGCGGGCGCGACCGCGGGCTGGCGGTCGATCGAGGCGCGGGGGGCTCTTTAAGTGGCCATCGAGTGGGTGGATGACGACGTCGACTTCATCCGTCGGCGCTACGACCGCATCGGCAATCTGCACGACCTGATCGAGCGGTTGCTGTTCCTGCCGTTCGGATTGCGCCGGAAGGCCATCGATTGGCTCGGCCTTCGTCCGGGCGGCCACGTGCTGGACATCGGCTGCGGGACGGGGCCCAACCTCCCGCTGCTGCGCGAGGCCGTCGGGCCCGGCGGCTCGGTATACGGCGTCGACATCTCGGCCGGCATGCTGACGCATGGGCGCAGGCTCTGCGCGAATAATGGCTGGAGCAATGTGAGCCTGACGCAGAGCGACGCCGTCCACTATGTCGCGCCGGAGCCGCTCGACGGGGTGTTGTTCAGCCTGTCCTACAACACGATGCCGCACCACCGCGCGGTGCTCGCGCACGCGCTCGCCCAGCTCCGGCCCGGCGGCCGGATCGTCATCATGGACGCGAAACTGCCGCCCGGGATCGCCGGCAGGCTCGTGCTGCCGTTCAGCGTGTGGCTGATGAAACGAACTGTGCTGGGCAACCCGTATGTACGGCCGTGGGAGCATCTTGCGCCCCTGACCACCGATTTCGCGATGCAGGAATATCTGTTCGGCTCGTACTATGTTTGCCGCGGGACCAAGTGCCGGGCTTACGATCTGCCGAATGGACGCGAACGTGACGCGTGAGATACGCCTGAACGATGAGCAGCGGCTCGACTGGCTGCGCCTGATCCGCAGCGAGAATGTCGGGCCGCGCACCTTCCGCGCGCTGCTCAACCACTATGGCGGGGCGCGCGCGGCGCTCGATGCAATCCCCGATCTCGCCCGCCGCGGCGGGGCGATGCGCCCGATCCGCGTCGCGTCTGCGGACGAAGCCGAGCGCGAGCTTCTCGCCGCGCGCCGCCTCGGCATCAACCTCGTCGCGCTCGGCGAACCCGAATACCCGCGCGGCCTGCAGGCGACCGACGATGCTCCGCCGCTCCTCGCCGTGCGCGGCCGGCTCGCAATGCTCGCCGAACCGGCGGTCGCCATGGTCGGATCGCGTAACGCATCCGCCGCCGGGATGACGATTGCCGAACGCCTCGCGCGCGATCTCGGCGAAGCCGGGCTGATCGTGGTCTCCGGACTTGCGCGCGGGATCGATGCCGCCGCGCATCGCGGAAGTCTCGCGCGCGGCACCATGGCGGCGCTGGCCGGGGGCACGACCGCCCCTATCCGCCCGAGCATGTCGACCTGCTGGCGGCGATCGTCGAGCACGGCGCGGCCGTCTCGGAAATGCCGCTCGGCTGGACGCCGCGCGGGCGCGATTTCCCCCGACGCAACCGTCTCATCGCCGGCCTTGTCTTCGGAGTGGTCGTGGTGGAGGCGGCGCGCCGCTCCGGCTCGCTCATCACGGCGCGACGCGCGCTCGACTATGGTCGCGAAGTCTTTGCGGTGCCCGGCTCGCCGCTCGACCCGCGGGCGGAGGGCACGAACGAGCTTCTCAAACAGGGCGCCACGCTGGTTAGCAGCGCGCAGGATGTCATCGCCGCGCTCTCGCCGCTGATCGAGCGGCCTCCCGAACGCCCCATGGAAGAGCCTTCTCTGGCGGTCCTGCCGATTGCGGTTCCGCCGGACGGTGACGCGCGCCAGGGCATCACCGCCTTGCTCGGGCCGACCCCTGTCGCCATCGACGATCTCATCCGCTGGTCGGGCGCTCCGACCCCGGTGGTGCTGACCGCGCTGCTGGAGCTCGAGCTGGCCGGCCGCCTCGCCCGCCAGGCCGGCGGTCGCGTCGCCCTGCTCTGACCTACGAGCCGACGGCGGTGCCGCCGTTCGGATGCGCGAGATGCAAGCCGGGTGAGGGGACCATTGACTCTCTCCGTACCCCCTCACCCGGATTCCTCGCTGCGCTCGGAACCCGACCTCTCCCCACGGGAGAGGCGAAGGTGAAACCAGTATCGAACGGAAAGGCCCGGCCATGACGCAGGAACGGAATCAGTCCTGTTCGTAGCGCTTCACGGACGCGGGCCGGCGACGACGTGATCGTCGTGCAGCTTGGCGATCTCCCCGTCGCTCATCCCGATCTCGGCGAGGATTTCATCGGTGTGCTCGCCGAGGATCGAGGCGCGGCGCGGCGGCTGGCGTTCCAACGCGCTGAAATTGATCGGCAGGCCGGGGACGAGATAGCTGCCGATGTCCGGCTGCTCCAGCATGCTGAACATCGGATGCTGGGTCGAGCAGTCGGGGTCCTGCTCCACCGCCTGCTTGAACGAGCGGAACACCGACCAAGTGACCCCGTGCTCATCGAAAGAGCGGGCGAAGTCCTCCACCCGGCGCGTCCGGAACCAGGGTTCAAGAAGGGCGGTGATCTCCTTGCGCGCCTTGAACCGCTCGCCCTCGCGCGCGAGATTGATCCCAAGCCGAATGGCCAGTTCCTCGAACTGCTCTTGCATGCCGGTCGCGGCGCGTAATCCGTCCCACTGGCGCGCCGTCAGGCCGATCACCATCACGCGTTGCCCGTCGGCGGTCTCGAAGTCCTCGCCATACGCGCCGAAGAGCGAGTTGCCGTATCTGGCGCGGTCGACACCGTTGACCATCACTTCGCCAATGATGCCGAGATGGCCGATCGCGGCGAGCGCCACATCCTTGAGGGCGAACTCGACCAGCTGACCTTGTCCGGTGAGCCGTCGGTGCCGTTCGGCGGCCAGCAGCGCCGTCGCCGCTGTCTGCCCGGCGATGAGGTCCCACGCCGGCAGCGTGTGGCAGACGGGTTCGGCCGAATCTTCCGGTCCGGTGGCGAAGGGAAAGCCGACGGCCGGATTGACCGTGTAGTCGACCGCAGGGCGGCCGTCGCGGGTCCCGAGCAGGGAGAGCATGATCAGGTCGTCGCGATGCTTTTTCAGGTTCTCGTAATCCATCCAGCCGCGGACGCGCAGATTGGTCAGGAACATGCCGGCCTCCGGCCCCGGAGCGCAGATCAGCCTGGTCACGATCTCCTGGCCGCGCGGGGTCGCCATGTCGACCGCGAGCGAGCGCTTTCCCTTGTTCAGTCCCGCCCAGAACAGGCTGCGATTGTCCTTGGTCACCGGCCATCGATGATAATCGAGACCGCCGCGGATTCGGTCGAACCGAATGACGTCGGCGCCCATCTGCGCGAGCGTCATGCCGGCCAGCGGGATGGCGACGAATGCGGATCCCTCCACAACCCGCATGCCCTCGAGGATCTTCACCATAACCTTCTCTAGTCCTGACGAGGCGACGGCGCCACTCGGTCCATGCCCGCTGCTCTCCTTCGTCTTCACTCGAAGGAGTCAGCACGCATGCACCCACGCGTAGCCGCCCGCGAGCGGGCGCACGCTGAGAGCCTGCCGCCCATCAATGTCTTGCGTGATTAACGCCTTGGATGACAAGATATCTTGACAGCTTTTTGCGCAATCCGGGCGGGCACTCTTTGCAGTCGCGGCCGCGAATCCCGCAGATTGTCACAGACCCCGCCATCAAGGCTCAGGCGAATTCCATGATCATCGCGTCGACCGCGAGGCTGTCGCCCTTCTTGGCGAGGACGCGCGAAATCACGCCATCGCGCTCTGCCCGGATCACGTTCTCCATCTTCATGGCCTCGACGATGGCGAGCGTCTCGCCCGTCTTGACCTCTTGTCCCTGCTCCACGGCGATCGACAGAACGAGGCCGGGCATCGGGCAAAGCACCTGCTTGGCGGATCGCGCCTCCGGTTTCGCCGGCATGATCCGCGCCGCGGTGGCCTCCCAGGGCAAGTAGACGAAGGCCTTCACGTCCACGCCGTGATAGGCGAACTCGTATCCGTTCGGGATGGGACGCAGCTGCACCGCGATCGGATCGTCGTCGATCACGCCTTGCCAGACCGGTTCGCCCGGCTTCCACCCGGATTCGGTGTATCGCTTTCGACCCCGTCGGCCCTCTTCGATGAAATGCACCGCGATGCCGTTGCTCTCGCGCTCGACTTCGAGCTCGATCTCCATGCGTCCGAGCGAGACGATGCGCCGTCTCTCATGCGTGACATGCGGGCTCGGCATTTGCCCGCTGATACGCCGGCGGCGCTCGGCGCGCTGGAAATCGATCACGGCGGCGACGGCCGCAATGACCTTCGCGCTTTCGCCCTCCGCCGGCAGCGCGTGGAAGCCGTCCGGCCATTCCTCCGCCATGAAGCGCGTCGACAGCTGGCCTTCGATCCATCGCGGATGCTGCATGAGCGCCGCCAGGAACGGCACGTTGTGACGAATGCCTTCGACACAGAAGCAATCGAGGGCGCGCGCCTGCGCATCGATCGCCGCCGTGCGGGTCGGCGCATGCGTGATGAGCTTGGCGATCAGCGGATCGTAGTAGAGTGAAATCTCCCCGCCCTCATACACGCCGGTGTCGACGCGGACGGTGATCGGATCGACTTCGTCGCCCGACCGCTCGACCGGCGTGCGGTAGCGCACGAGCCGCCCGATCGAAGGCAGGAAATTCCGGTACGGGTCCTCAGCATAGACGCGCGACTCGACCGCCCAGCCGTTCAGCTTCACGTCGCTCTGCTTGACACTGAGCTTTTCGCCCGCCGCCATCCGGATCATCTGCTCGACGAGATCAAGCCCGGTGATCAGTTCGGTCACCGGATGCTCGACCTGCAGCCGCGTGTTCATTTCAAGGAAATAGAAGCTGCGATCCTGGCCGGCGACGAATTCGACGGTGCCGGCCGAGTCGTAACCGACTGCCTTGGCAAGCGCGACCGCCTGTAGGCCCATCTCCTCGCGGGTGGCGGCGTCGAGCAGCGGCGACGGCGCCTCCTCCACGACTTTCTGGTTGCGGCGCTGGATCGAGCATTCGCGCTCGTGCAGATAGATGACATTGCCGTGCTTGTCCCCGAGCACCTGGATTTCCACGTGCCGCGGATCGACGATGAACTTCTCGATGAAGACGCGGTCGTCGCCGAACGAGGACTTCGCCTCCGAACGGGCGCGGTGATAGCCCTCGAGCACCTCCGCCTTCTCATAGGCGATGCGCATGCCCTTGCCGCCGCCGCCGGCGGAGGCCTTGATCATGACCGGGAAGCCGATCTCCTCGGCGATCCTGAGGGCATGCTTGTCGTCCTCGATCACGCCGATATGGCCCGGCACGGTCGAGACATTCGCCTTGGCGGCCGCCTTCTTGCTCTCGATCTTGTCGCCCATCGAGGCCATCGCCCCGGGATTGGGCCCGATGAAAACGATGCCGGCCTTTGCGAGCGCGACCGGAAACGCCTCACGCTCCGACAGGAAGCCGTAGCCCGGATGGACCGCTTCCGCCCCGGTCCGTATGCAAGCCTCCAGGATTTTCTCGATGACGAGGTAGCTTTCGGCGGCCGGAGGCGGGCCGATATGGATGGCCGTGTCGGCCATCTCCACATGCAGCGCATCCTTGTCCGCATCGGAGAAGACCGCCACGGTCTCAATTCCCATGCGGCGGGCCGTCTTTATGATTCTACAAGCGATTTCACCACGGTTCGCAATCAGAATTCGTCTGAACATCGCACGCTATCCGCTTCACGAACTAATCGGGAGCTTGCTGCGCGCCCCCCAAACGAGCCTTTGCCGCCGCACCGCAAAAAAGTCAACGCCAATCCGCCGCGTCGCCACGGGATCACGGATCTCCAGCGGGTATTTCGTCCTCGGTCTGCGCGTATGAGGCCCGGCTTGTCCCACCTGGTCTCCCGGCCGCGGCCTACGCCGCATGGTCATTTGCCAATCTCGAGCAGGGGAGAAATTTGCTCTCGCGAGCGTCCGGCGGAGCAGCGGCTTTCCCGGAAAACGGTCCCCGGAAAAGAAAAAAATTATGCGAACCCCGTTGTTTGAGCGACATTTACGCGGCCGGACAGGTCCCTATATAGGCCTTGCATCAGCAGGCTAGCACAGCAGGCTCATTAACGCGGGCCGGCTCCGCCAGGCGGCACAGGAGGAAGCACATGACTCTTCAGATCGGCGACGTCGCGCCGGACTTCGAAGCCGAGACCACGCAGGGGCGGATCCGCTTCCACGACTGGATCGGCAGTTCGTGGGCGGTGCTGTTTTCACATCCCAAGGACTTCACGCCCGTCTGCACGACCGAGCTCGGCTATATGGCGCGGATTGCGCCGGAATTCGCCAAACGCGACGTCAAAATCATCGGCCTGTCGGTGGACCCCGTCGAGAACCACACCAAATGGGCTCTCGACATCAAGGAAACCCAGGGCTTTGCGCCGAACTATCCGATGATCGGCGATCCCGACCTCGCGATCTCGAAGCTGTACGGCATGCTCCCGGCCGCGGCTTCAGGAGATGCTTCGACCCGTACGCCGGCCGACAACCAGACCGTGCGCAATGTGTTCGTGATCGGGCCGGACAAGAAGATCAAGCTCGTCCTGGTCTACCCGATGACGACCGGCCGCAACTTCGACGAGGTGCTGCGCGTCATCGACTCCCTGCAACTGACGGCCAAGCACAGGGTGGCGACCCCTGTGAACTGGAAGCACGGAGAGGACGTGATCATCGCGGGCTCGGTATCCGATGTGGAAGCGAAACAGCTCTTCCCGCAAGGCTGGGCGTCGCCGAAGCCCTATATCCGCATCGTGGCGCAGCCCCGGTAAGGAGCTCCCCGACGGAATAAACCAAGCCGGCGTGCGCCGCTCGAACAGCGGCATACGTCGGCACTGCTCATAAGCCCTATAAAATTCCGCGTGCCGCCCGATGTCCGAGCGCGCCCGAGGCCTGTCAGCGCAAGCTTAGTTCTTGGGCGGCGTGAACACCTTGGACAGGCCCGACAACGACTCCGTGTTGCAGGTGGTCAGTTTCTGGGCAAGCGTTCCGAGTTCCTGCGTTTGCGCAGTAACGGTCTCGAACTGCTTGCGAGCATAGGTGGTCGACAGTTCGATGAACTCGGTGGGCGACTTCACCGTGGCGAGGCGCTCCGCATATTCCAGCATGCCGTTGAGATTCGCTTTCATGAACTGGAACATGCGCGACCGATATTCCTCCGCCGCCTTGGCGGAGGAGGAGATTTCCGTCAGCGCCGGCGTGGACAGGGCGTTCTCGCGCGCCTTTCCCGCGGACAGGCCCATGAAATCCGCCGGCCATTTTACGCTGGCGAGATTGTTCGCGTAGTCGAGCGCGGCGTTCATGTTGATGCGCATGTACTCGAACACGCGCGTCCGGTAGTCGTCGGCGGCTCGGCTCGCCGCCGAGACGTCGTAGCCCATCTTCGCCATCGCGTTCTCGGTCCGCGAAATCGCCTCATCGACGCTTTTCTTCACGTCTTCGAGCACGCGTTCGGCGGGATTGGAATTTTCGTCCGTCATGAAGGCCTCCATTCGTGTGGCTCAAATAAATTGCCCCCCTCCCAGACCCGATCCTATTCGGGCCCGGTGCGCCATATGACAGGCCGCCGGGAGAAGGGAATTTCCAGACCTGATTAGATCCACCTTAGCCTTTTCGCGGGCCCGCGACAGCCGTAAAATGCGCGTTTCGCGACAACGCGTCGATCCGGTCCGTGCCGAGCGGCCGGGAGTTGGATCGTGCCGCCGACCTCATTTCCACGAGGCTTCCCCTCGTCTCGCCTCGCCCCTATAAGGGCGACGTGGCTGCGGGATGAGACGGTTCGGGCCGTGCTCCCTCTCCGGAAGGCATTCCATGGCGCAAACCGTCTATGTCATCAACGGGCCGAACCTGAACCTGCTCGGGACGCGCGAGCCCGAAATCTACGGACACGCAACCCTCGAGGACATCGAGAAACTGTGCCGCGCGGCGGCCGAGCCGCACGGTCTGTCGATCGAATTCCGCCAGTCCAATCACGAAGGCCAGTTGGTGAGTTGGATTCAGGAAGCTGGTGCAAGGAACGCCGTGGGAATCGTACTCAATGCGGCCGCCTATACCCATACATCGATCGCGCTGTTCGATGCGGTCTCGGCCTGCGCCGCGCCGGTGATCGAAGTGCATATCACCAATATCCACGCGCGCGAGGATTTCCGCCGGTCCTCTTATGTGGCAAGAGCGGCGAAGGCAGCGATCTGCGGCTTCGGCCCGCTCGGCTATGCGCTGGCGATCTCGGGGCTGGCCGCGACGACTGAACGGGAGAGCTGAGCCGTGAGTGCGGAGGAAGGAGGCGTCCAGGCGTCCACCGCGTCCGTCGGCGGCGGGGCGGACGAGACGATCGGCGCGCCGAGCGAACAGATCGTGCGCGCCTTGGCGCGGCTGCTGCATGAAACCGGTCTCACCGAGATCGAGATCGAGCAGGCGGGCCTGCGCGTGCGCGTCGCCCGCCAGGGCGTGGCGATCGCATCCGTCGGGGCGCCGCACGCACCCGGCGCGCCCTACGGGCTCGCGAATTTTGCGGCGACGGCCG
>DASUPI010000382.1:0-2950 GCA_036281135.1 Rhodoplanes sp.
CCAGGTGTTTCTCAAGGCCGAGATGCTGCAGCGCACCGGCTCGTTCAAGTTCCGCGGCGCCTACAACAAGCTCAGCAGCATCCCGCAGGCGCGGCGCGCCTGCGGGGTGGTCGCCTATTCGTCGGGCAATCACGCCCAGGGTGTCGCCGCCGCGGCCGCGCTGCTCCACATGCCGGCGGTGATCGTGATGCCGCGCGACGCCCCGGCGAGCAAGCTCGCGCGCACTGCAGCGCTCGGCGCCGAGATCGTGCTGTGCGATCGCGAGCGGGAGAACCGCGAGGCGATCGCTCACGAGATCGCCGCGCAGCGGCGGGCCGAGATCGTGCCCCCCTACGACGATCCGATGATCATCGCGGGGCAGGGGACGGCCGGACGCGAGATCATCGAGGACCTCGCGGCGCTCGGTCTTGCGCCCGACACGGTGATCGTCAACGCCTCGGGCGGGGGGCTGACCGCCGGCATTGCGCTGGCGGTGAAGGCGCACGAGCCCTCCGCGCAGATCTATACCGCGGAGCCGGAGGGTTTCGACGATCACGCCCGGTCGTTCCGCAGCGGCCAGCGCGAGCGCAATGCGCATGTCACGGGTTCGATCTGCGATGCGCTGATGTCGCCGTCGCCGGGCAAGCTGACCTTCGAGATCAACCGAGCGCTGGTGGGGCAGGGGGTCGTGGCGAGCGAGGCCGAAATCACCCGCGCGGTCGCCTTCGCCTTTCACGAACTCAAGCTCGTGGTGGAGCCGGGCGGCGCGGTTGCGCTCTCCGCGCTCCTTGCCGGCAAGATCAATGTGGAGGGGAAGGTCGTCGTTGCGGTGCTGTCCGGGGGAAATGTGGACGCCGAACTGTTCGCCCGGCTGGTGTCGTAACGCCTGCAGAACTCACCGCTATTCGCTGAAATTCCGCAGCGGCCGAGGCGCGCGTCGCGACGGTCGAGCGCCGGTCGACATCCCGCACACGCAATCCCCGCCATGCCGTTCAGCAGACCGATTCGGGATGATGGCTTTGCCCTGCGCATGGCAGTGCTCTATGCGGCGATCTTCGCCTCCGCCGGCAGTCAACTGCCGTTTCTGCCGGTCTGGCTCGAGGCGAAGGGCCTCGATGCGCGCGAGATCGGTCTCGTGCTCGCCGCCGCGATGCTGGCGCGGCCGGTCATCGTCCCGGCGGCGATGCGGCTCATCGATCGATACGGATGGGCGAAGGGACCGCTGGTCGCCGCGGCCTGGGCGGCGTGCGCCACCTTCGTCGCCGTCGCGCTCAGCGACGGCTTCGCCGCCATCATCGTGGCTTTCGCGATCTCCGCGCTGCCGCAGGCGCTGGTGCTGCCGCTCGCCGATGCCTACGCGCTGCGCGGGCTCGCCGCACGCGGGCGCGCCTACGGGCCGGTGCGGATGTGGGGTTCGGGCGCGTTCATCGCCGCCAATCTCGGCGGGGGGCTCGTGCTTGAACGCCTCGGCGCGGCGCAGGTGATCTGGGTCCTCGTCGCGGCCCTCGCGGCGACCGCACTCAGCGCGACCGCGCTCGTGCCGCTTGCGACGAGAAGCCATGCAAGCGTCGCGCCCAGATCAGGCGCGCCATCCCTGTGGCGGTCGCCTGCCTTCGTCGCCGTGGTCGCCGCGGCAAGCCTCATTCAGGCAAGCCATGCGGTGCTGTACGGCTTCGCCAGCCTGGGATGGGCGGGCAAGGGCCTCGATGGCCCGGCCATCGGCGCGCTGTGGGCGATCGGCGTTCTCGCCGAGATCGGCTTGTTTGCCGCGTCCGGGCGAATCATGGTCCGGGTTCGCCCGCTTGATCTGATCGGCGTGGGGGCGCTCGGCGCTGTCTTGCGCTGGACGGTGATGGCGTTCGACCCTCCGGCGCTGCTGCTGCCCTGGCTGCAGTGCCTGCACGGCCTGTCGTTCGGCGCGACGCATCTCGGCGCGATGCATTTTCTTGCCCACTTTGCCGCCGAGCGCCAGGGCGCGACCGCGCAAGGCGATTACTCCACTCTCGTCGCGGTCGTGTCCGCGGCGGAAATGGGGCTGGCGGGCGTGCTGGTCGAGACGTTCGGGGCCTATGCCTATCTCGCAATGGCCGCTTCGGCGGCCGGCGGCGCGGCGATCGTCGCCGGCGCGCGCCGGCTCGGCCTTGCTTGATTGGCGCCGACATCGCGTCCCGCGCGCGTCTCTGACGGAGAGCTGCCGCAGGACGGAACGATCGCGGCAAGTTCGCGTCCCTGCAGCAGCATGAGCTGCGAGTTCAGTCCGCCGCGTCGGGCGATCCATTGGCGGAGGCTGGGCGGATAGAATTTCATGAGAACCTGGGTTGCCTCGCGGCTCGGCCGCATCCCGCCCTCGCCGTCGGGAAACCACGCCGCATGGAATCCGAGCACCGCATTGCGCGTTGCACACAGGCGTTCGGGCGGGATCATCCCCACGACGATGGTGCAGGCCGACAGGCAAACGCCGTCGATGACCACCCGCTCCCCGCGCTGCCGCACCTTGCTGTAGCGCGCGACATAGGCGCCGATCTGGCCGCCTTTGTCCGACGTGATGACCACGCTCGAGGCAGGCGCCGCGTAGACGAGCGCAAGCGCTACGCCGAGAAGCCCAGCTGCTGGCCGCATTCTCCCTCTCTCCCGTGTAGTACACGGCTACACAGAGAGGTTTGAACACTCAATGGGTGAAAACCCGAATAGGTGGAGCTACGTGCGTGCGGGAGGAGGGCGCGACGGCGGCGCGGCTCAGCCCCACAGCGCCGGCGATGCGGGATGCACGATGCTGCCGTCGAAGCGCAGGCCGTGCGGACGGTCGCGCGCAAGCAGGAGCGGGCCGTCAAGGTCGACATAGCGCGCGCCCTGGGCGACCAGAAGCGCGGGAGCGATGGCGAGCGAGGTCGACACCATGCAGCCGACCATGATGTCGAAACCGAGCGAGCGCGCCGCCGCGGCGACGGCGAGCGCTTCGGTCAGTCCGCCG
>DASUPI010000383.1:0-2288 GCA_036281135.1 Rhodoplanes sp.
CCCACGCAGGACATCGTGCCGGGAAAGCTCGTCATCAACATCCCGGGCTGTCCGCCCAACCCTTACAATTTCATTTCCACGGTTCTGCACCTTCTCACGTTCAAGAAGCCGCCCGATCTCGACGAGAAGAACCGGCCGAAATTCGCCTATGGCCGCCTGATCCACGAAAACTGCGAGCGCCGGCCGCATTTCGACGCCGGACGCTTCGCGCTGGAATTCGGCGATCTCGGCCACCGGCAAGGCTGGTGCCTGTACAAGATCGGCTGCAAGGGCCCGGAGACTTACGCCAACTGCCCGGCCATCGGCTTCGGCGATGTCGGCTTCGGCTCCTGGCCGGTCGGAACGGGCCACCCGTGCTTCGGATGCACCGAACAGGGCACCGCGTTCCACAAGCCGATCCATGCGCTGGCGACGGTGAAGACGCTCACGCCGCCCACCGCGTTCCCGACCGTCGAAGGGGCGAAGGGCTGGCCGGCCGATCCGGCGGCGGTCGCCATCATCGCCGGCATCGGAGGCGCGCTGATTGGCGCGGGCGCCGTCGCTGCGAGCCGCATGCGCGGCACACCGGCCGACCAAGACGACGCGTCGCAGCCGAAGAGTTGAGGGGAGGCGGTCATGTCAATTGACCGGCGCGCGTTCCTCACGCGGTCGTTCGGCGGCGCGGCGGCGGCGGGCGCTTCGCTCGCCGCCGGTGACGCCCAAGCCTTGACGCTGGCGCGCCCAGACCATGTCGCCTCGCCGCAGGCAGTCGGCATCCTTTACGACTCGACCCTGTGCGTCGGCTGCAAGGCCTGCGTCGCCGCCTGCAAGGCGGCCAATGGCGCGCCTGCGGTGGTGCCCGCCACGCTCGCCGGCTGGAACCAGGGCGAATGGGACTCCGCCGAGGACCTCGACGGCCGCACGCTCAACGTGATCAAGGCCTATGTGAACGGCACGCGCGAGGTGAAGGACCGGGAGACCGACGGCTTCGCCTTCGTCAAGCGCCATTGCCTGCACTGCATCGATCCATCCTGCGTATCGGTGTGCCCGGTCAGCGCGATGCGGAAGGACCCGGTCACCGGCATCGTCACCAACGACAAGGACGCCTGCATGGGCTGCCGCTATTGCAGCTATGCCTGTCCGTTCGGGGTGCCACAATTCGATCTGAGCCAGTGGTATGGCCGCATCAACAAGTGCGAGATGTGCAGCCACTTGCAGGCCAAGGGCGGCATACCGGCGTGTTGCGATGTCTGCCCGACCGGCGCTTCGCTGTTCGGCAAGCTGACCGATCTGCAGAAGGAGGCCGAGACCCGCCTCTCGCTCGCCGCCGGCACGTCCTACGAGTTTCCGCGCGGACGCCTGGGCGACGAGACCCGGCCCAAATATCCGGGGCAAGCCGCAAACTACCTGAAGAAAATCTATGGCGAAAAGGACGGCGGCGGCACGCAGCTGCGCTACATCGCCGGCGTGTCGTTCGAAAAGCTCGGCCTGCCGACGCTGCCGCCCCATTCCTTCGCCGCGACCGCGGAAGGCATCCAGCACACGCTCTACAAATGGTTTGCCGCGCCGCTCGTGCTGTTCGCCGGCCTGCTCGCTCTCACCTATCGATCGACGCGCAGCCGCCACGGCGGCGAACAGCCCCGTTCCTCAGAAAAGAGCTGAGGGAGCTCGTCATGCACGACGCGCATGTAACGCCGCGACCTCTAGGGGGCCGCATTCTTACCGTCCCGGTGGCGATTCTCACCGTGCTGACGCTGGTCGGATTCTACTACATCGCCAAGCGCTACTATTTCGGCATCGGCGCGGTCGCCAACATTAATCCCGGTTATCCGTGGGGAATCTGGGTCGCGTTTGACGTGATCGTCGGCCCCGCCATCGGCTGCGGCGGCTTCGCGATGGCGCTCCTCACTTATGTGCTCAATCAGGGGAAGTACCATCCGATCATGCGCGCGGCTCTGCTCGGCGGGATGTTCGGCTACACGCTCGCGGGCGTCGCCGTGCTGATCGATCTCGGCCGCTATTTCAACTCGCTGAACCTGCTCTTGCCCTGGTACCTCAACACCAATTCGATCATGCTCGAAACCGCGCTGTGCGTGATGGCCTATGTCGCGGTTCTCTGGATCGAGTTCTCGCCGGCCTTTCTCGAACGCTTCGGGCTCGGCGGGGTTCGCCTGTTCCTCGAACGGTTCATGTTCGTGATCATCGCGCTCGGCGTGCTCCTGCCGACCATGCATCAGTCGGCGCTCGGCACCATCCTGGCGGTGAACGAATCGAAGCTCTCGCCGCTCTGGTGGACGCAGCTTCTGCCG
>DASUPI010000384.1:0-12649 GCA_036281135.1 Rhodoplanes sp.
CGCTATTCTGATGCCGCACGGCGTCGACCCCTGTTCGTGTCCAGACGATTCGTAACCTTCTGGAACCGAGTAGAATCAACGCCGTGCGCCGCTTCAAGCACAAAACGTACCGGACAGCCGTGGGCTTGACCCGCGTATCCACCTTTGAAAGCACCGCCATTTCAAAAAGTTGGATTGCCGGGTCAGGCCCGGCAATGACGGTTCGTATGGGTCGGAGTCAGTGAAGCTTGGTATAAATAGCCAAGCTTCGATATTTTCGAACCAGGGTCTCGGCGCGCGCAGCTTGGTGCGGGTGGTCGGAATCGAACCGACACTCCTTGCGGAACACGATTTTGAGTCGTGCGCGTCTACCAGTTCCGCCACACCCGCTCGGCGTCCCTTATAACGAGACCGGCTTCGCGCGCCAATGGGATGGCGAACGCTGCCATACCGTTAGCGCGCTGCTCGGGTGAAGAGAGTGGGGCGGTGTTCCGGCCGGGCAACCGCCAGCGATCTCGGGCCAGCCGACGCCCGAGCGCGCGGCTCGTCAGCGATGGCTCTCGTCCTCGCGCCCGGCGCGGTCGGCCGCTCCCGTCGGCGCCCCGGCAGTGGTCGCCCGATCAAGCGACATGCGCTGGATGCCGCGGCCGAAAAGCGCCGGCTTGCGCGAGGTGAGGGTCCGCGAATTGACGCCCATCCAACTGATCTCGGACGACAGCCTGCCGTATTCGATCTTGGGGCAGCGGTTCATCACGACCTTGAGCCCGCGCTCCTCGGCGAGCTTCGCCGCCGCCTCGTCGCGCACGCCGAGCTGCATCCAGATCACCTGCGGCGGCGGCGTCAGCTTCAGCGCCTCATCGACGGTCGGCCGCGCGTAGCGCGACGCGCGGAAAATATCGACAATGTCGACCGGCTCGGGGATCTCGGCAAGGTTCGCATAAACGCGCTGGCCGAGCAGCTCCTTGCCGGCGAGGCCTGGATTGACCGGGATCATCCGGTAGCCGCGCTCGAGCAGATACTTGAAGGCGAAATAGCTCGGACGGCTGGCGTTCGCCGACACGCCGACCATGGCGATCGTCTTGGCCGTGTTGAGAATGCCGCGGATATAACCGTCGGAATAGACGTCATGCTCCATGGAGCGGGGTTACCGCAATCCGGTGCGAGCCGCCATAGGCGCAAATGAAAGGCATGGGCGGGATTGCGGGGCGCGGCCACGCGGAATCCCTTGGCTCAGGGGGAGGAGATCAGGTGCAGCCAATGTGGCGCGCGTGCGGCGCAGCGTCTCACCTCAACTGAAATCATTGTGATTTCGACGCTGGTTGTGCACCGCAGCGCGATCGCCTATCTCCGCGGTAAGAAACCTGCGTTCCAAGCGCCACACACGGCTGCGTCAGAGAGAAAGGAAACGTCCGAATCAGGCCTCACACAGGGAGACATGATTCGATGGTTCATACCGCTACCCCCGGATTGGCCGCCAACCCCGGACTGATCGCGAGAATGGGCCCGCCTGCAGGACCGCACGGGTTACTCGCATGGGCGTTGGCCGGCCTGCGCATGTGGCAGGAGTCCTTCGCCGAGGCTCAAGAGATGCGACGCGAGTCGAGCGAGCGCCACCCGTTCATCGACTCCTGATCGATGCAGAAAAGTAAAGCCCCGGCCGCAAGGCCGGGGCTTTCGTCGTCGCAACTGGCTCTAAACGGCGCGGGTTCGCGCGCCGATTACTCAGGGTCAGTACAGTCCGCCGGTGCCGGTGCGCACGGCGCGGTCGGCGTCGGGCGACACGCCGATCGGCTGACCGTCCGGGCCGAGCGTGCCGTATATGGCGATCGATTCGGCCGGCGCGGTTCCAGGCTTGAAGGCTTCCAGGATGGCTCTCTGGGTGCCGGGGCCAGCGCGCGTTCCGCTGGTCGCGTCGATGCGGATGAGCTTGATGCCGGGCGGAACGCGGAAGGGCACCGCCGGCTTGTCGGCGAGCGCGATCTTGAGGAAGTCGCGCACGATCGGCGCGGCAAGCTGGCCCCCCGTCGCGCCGCGCGCGATCTGGCGCGGCTTGTCGTAGCCCAGGTAGACGCCGACCGCGATTTCCGGCGTGAAGCCGATGAACCACACGTCCTTCTCGTCATTGGTGGTGCCGGTCTTGCCGGCGACCGGTTTGCCTACATCGCGCACCGCCGTGCCGGTGCCGCGCTGCACAACCCCCTCCATGATCGAGGTGACCTGGTAGGCGGTCATCGGATCGAGCACCTGCTCGCGCCGGTCGATCAGGCCAGGCTCCGACTGGTTCTGCCACTTGTCGGCGTCGCAGCCGCGGCATTCGCGCTGATCGTGCTTGTAGACCGTCTTGCCGTAGCGGTCCTGGATGCGATCGATCAGGGTGGGCGCGATGCGCCGTCCCCCATTCGCGATCATCGAATAGGCCGTGACCATGCGGAGCACGGTCGTCTCGCCCGCTCCGAGCGCGAAGGACAGATAGGGCGGCAGGCTGTCATACACCCCGAAGCGCTTGGCGTATTCGGAGATCAGTGGCATGCCCACATCCTGCGCGAGGCGCACGGTCATGACATTGCGCGAATGCTCGATGCCGAAGCGCAGCGTCTGCGGGCCGTAATACTTGCCCGTGGAGTAGTTTTCCGGGCGCCAGATGCCGATGCCCGGCCCTTGATCGATTTCGATCGGCGCATCGACCACGACCGTCGAGGGCGTGTACCCATTGTCGAGAGCGGCGGCATAGACGAGCGGCTTGAAGGACGAGCCCGGCTGCCGCATCGCCTGCGTCGCGCGGTCGAACTGGCTCTGGTCGAACGAGAATCCGCCGACCAGAGCGAGAACGCGGCCGGTCACCGGGTCCATCACCACCATGGCGCCGGAAATCTCGGGAATCTGCCGCAGGCGGAACTGGTTCGCCTCCTGGCCGAACGGCTCGACATAAACGACGTCGCCGGGACGAAACGCCTGCGACACGCGGGCGACCGCCTTGCCGCGTTCGGGTCCGGTCGCCGCCTTGGCCCATTTCACCCCTTCGAGCGGGATGATGCCGACGGGCCGCTCGCGCGACACGGCGCCGCCCGGCTCGCGCGCGGGCTGAAACCCGATCCGCGCGCTCTGGTCGCTCGTCTCAAGCACGACCGCGAGCCGCCAGGGGGTCACGTCGGACAGGGCGCGGATGTCGGCGAGGCGCGCGCCCCAATCGGCCGAAATGTCGATCTTGGCGACAGGACCGCGAAACCCGAGGCTTTCATCGAACCGGACCAGCCCCTCGGCCATCACTTTTCGGGCGATCGTCTGCAGTTTCGGATCGAGCGTGGTGCGCACCGAAAGCCCGCCTTCGTAAAGGCGCTTCTCACCGTATTTGTCCAGGATCTCTCGCCGCACTTCCTCGGCGAAATATTCACCCGCGAAGATCTGCGCGCCGGTCGGCCGCGGGGTGACGTTGAGCGGCTCCTTCTTGGCCGTCTCGCCCTCGGCGGCCGTGATGTATCCGGTTTCGACCATGCGATCGATGACGTAGTTGCGCCGCTCGACGGCGCGGTCGCGCTGGCGGAAGGGGTGGAGCTGCGAGGGCGCCTTGGGCAGCGCCGCGAGATACGCGGCCTCCGCGACGGAGAGCTCGTGGACGGACTTGTCGAAATAGAGGAGCGAGGCCGCCGCCACGCCATAGGCGGAAAAGCCGAGATAGATTTCGTTGAGATAGAGTTCGAGGATGTGGTCCTTCGAATAGGTCCGCTCGATCTTAAGCGAGAGCAGCGCCTCTTTGATCTTGCGTTCGAACGAAACCTCGTTGGTGAGCAGGAAGTTCTTCGCCACCTGTTGGGTGATGGTCGAAGCGCCCTGCGGGCGGCGGTTGGTGCCCATATTCTGCGCATAGAGCACGCCGGCGCGGATGATGCCGGCAAAATCCAGTCCGCCATGCTCGTAGAAGTTCTTGTCCTCCGCGGCGAGGAAGGCATTGACGACGCGCTTCGGGATCGCCTGGATCGGGAGGTACAGCCGGCGCTCGCGAGCATATTCGGCAAGCAGCGATCCATCGACCGCATGCACGCGCGTCATCACCGGCGGTTCGTAATCCTGGAGCTGCGAATAGTCCGGCAGGTCCTTGGAGTAGTGCCACATGAGGCCGGCCGTCGCCGCCATGCCGACGAGAAACAAGATTGTTCCCGTCGCGAACAAGAACCCGAAGAACCGCAGGATAAGCCTCATCGCCCCGTTTCCCGCAAGGTGCGCGCCAAATCGGACGCCTTGAAAAATCGCATGCGCAGCCGCGCGACTGCTGGACGTCCAGCTTCGGTAGGTCGCGCTGTTTTATGGTCAAACTGAGGCCGGTAGCGGCGCTCCCGCCGCGGCTCCCGATCCTTCCGCGCGCTCGCAAGCGCTCAGTTCGACCCCGATTTCGCGCCCGACCCGGCGAGCCGGGTCGTGAAAAAAGCATCGACCGCCTGGACGATCTTGTCGCTAACCTGGGAACGCCAGTCGTTCGAGGTGAGCTGCTTGATGTCCTCGCGGCTCGACACATAGCCGAGCTCGATGAGCACCGACGGCACGTCGGGCGCGGTGAGGACCTTGAAGCCGGCGGATTTGAGCGGGTGCTTGTGAAGCCGCGCCGTGGCTTTCAACTCGCCGACCAGCACGCGGGCGAATTGCGCGGAATAGTTCTTGGTCTCACGCTGGGCGAGGTCGATCAGGATGTCGGCGATGTCGTTCGGCTCGGCGGACAGGTTCACGCCGGCGATGACGTCGGCCTTGTTCTCGGCGTCCGCGAGCCGCGCCGCTTCGGCGTCCGAGGCATGCTCCGAAACGGTATAGACGGTCGCGCCCTCCGCCTCGCCCTCGCGCCGCCGCAGCGCGTCGCAATGAACGGAGATGAACAGCTGCGCATCGCGTTGCCGGGCGAGCCGAATGCGTTCGCCCAGCTCAACGAAACGATCGTCCGTGCGCGTCATCACCACCCGGTACTTGTCGGTCTGTTCCAGTTTGTCGCGCAGCATGAGCGCGAACTCGAGCACCAGCGTCTTCTCCAATTCGCCGCTTGCGGCGCGGGTTCCGGTATCGATGCCGCCATGACCGGGATCGAGCACGATCACCGGCCGCGGATCGCTGGTGACCGGCGCAGCCTCGCGCTCGGCACGGCGTGGCGGATCGCGCGGCAGGCGGTTGTCGATGGCGGCAGCGCGCAGGAACGTGTCGCGGTCCACCGCGGCAAGATCGACCACCAGTCGGGCGGGCAGGCCGTCGGCCGCGTCGAGCACGAAGGCGCGTTCGACCCGCACGGGGCCGGTGGTGTCGACGACGATGCGCGAGCCGCCCGGCATAACGAGGCCGAACCGAAACGCCTTGACGAGGCCGCGGCTGCGCTCGCCCGTTTTCGGCGGGAGCTGAAACGCGATCTGCGGCAGGTCGATGATGACCCGGTAGGGGTTGGCGAGCGTGAAGGCTCGCATGTCGACTTTTTGGGACAGGTCAACGACAAATCGAGTTTGCTTTTGATCTCCGGCGAGCCGGGCGCCGGTGGCAAGCGGAAAGGTCATCGGAACGTCCGCGGGCGGGCGGACCTGCGCCATGCCGGGCGCGACGGCCGCAATGAGCGCCGAAAACGCAGCGACAAGGAAGGTCGCGCAACGGGCCACGGGTCGATCGCTCCCTTTCATCAGCCAGACCTAAGCCAATTCCGCTCCGTCCGCATCAACAATGGCAGAACCCGCGCGGGTCTGCACGGTTTCAAGCCGTTGCCGCGAATCGGAAGCGCCCCCGATCAGTCAAGCGATCTCCGTCGGTCAATGTCGACTTTTTCATGGTCGGGCGTCCCGGGCCAGGCGCGAGGATCGCACCTTTGGCTTCGCGCGTCCGAGGCGCGCGATCCATCCACAAGCAAAGGTTGCTGTTGACACCGGCTTGCCAAGGCACCGGCGCGCACCTTAATAAGGAGTGCTGGTGGATTATCAGAGGTTTCCGGTTCTGCCTACCGGGCAGCTGGCGACGGTGAGCGTCCGAACTCTGTTTGCGGCGAGTGCGCCTCCAGCGACTTGCGGGGACGGGGAACGGTCGACTTGGCGCCTCCTAAGGAGGATGATTTGAGGATGTGCGCGCTCCTTCGGGACGTTCACACGAATGACCCCCAGCCTTGAAGAGACACCCTTATTGGCCGCGCCGGAAGCGTGGCCCCTCGCATCCCCAGGAACCGAGGCTCATGTCCGGGATCACGAGCGAGCAGCGAACCGTTCGGCGCTATGGAAGAGCGCCGACCCAGGCTGACTCGCGCTCGCCCGGCGTACGGCCCTCGATTCGGGGTTTTTGCTCAACCCCCCAGTTAGGCTCGTATTTTTCGCCTCTGCCTGCCGCCGTCCGAAGGACAAGCCGCACAGGGCGAGCGCGAAGCCCAGAGACACGAACATGGCTAATAAAATGCTCATCGACGCGACGCACCCGGAGGAAACTCGGGTCGTCGTGCTACGCGGCAATCGGGTAGAGGAATTCGATTTCGAGTCGGCGAGCCGCCGCCAGCTGAGAGGCAATATCTATCTCGCCAAGGTCACGCGAGTCGAGCCGTCCCTCCAAGCCGCGTTTATCGACTACGGCGGCAACCGGCATGGATTTCTCGCATTCAGCGAAATTCATCCGGATTACTACCAAATCCCGGTTGCCGATCGACAGGCGCTGATCGACGAAGAGGAGCACGCTCATCGCGCCGCCGAGGTGGAGGCGGATCGCCGCGCCGCCGCGCGGACCCCGCATTCGGTGCCGGCGAACCGTCCTCACGACCGGGGTCACCGCGTGGTGAGCGAGCCGGTCCCGAAGGCGGAGCCCACCGGCGGGATTGAAGCGCCAGCCGGCGGTGTCCGGGCGGCGCCGTCGTCCGAGCTCCCGACAGAGCCATCGCAAACCGCTATCGCGGGGGTCGGCGAGCTTGGTTTGCCTGAGCCCGGCCTAGTCGATCGCGAAGCTGGATCGAGCCTGCCCGCCGAGGGTGCGAGCGAGGCGAGTGCGCCATTGGCGGCCAAGCCGGTGCAGGACGCCGGCCGGGAAATGCCGGCCGATGTCGCCGCTTCGGCTGAAGCGGCGGCGACCACAGGCGAGCCGGCGCGGGAGACGGCGGGGATGGTCGTCGAGATCGTGACTGAAACGACGGAACTCGCCTCGGCGGCCCCGGTCGAGCCTTCCACGGAAGGGGATGTCTCGGGAATGCCCGCGATCGCCCGGGGTGGGGAAGACGACGACGAGGACGAGGACGACGACGCGGAAACCGATAACAACGAGAACAAGAATGGGGCGGATACGTCGGACGATGACGACGACGATGACGACGATGACGACGATGACGACGATGACGAGGACGACGACGAGGACGACGAAGACGAGACCGCCGCGACTGAGGACACGGTCGAGTCCGTAGGGGGCGCCGACGCCCTCGAGGAGGTTCAGGAGCGGACGCCGCGCGTTCGCCGGCAATACAAGATCCAGGAAGTCATCAGGCGCCGGCAGATCATGCTGGTGCAGGTCGTCAAGGAGGAGCGCGGAACCAAGGGCGCGGCGCTCACCACCTATCTGTCGCTCGCCGGCCGCTATTCGGTGCTGATGCCGAACACGGCGCGTGGCGGCGGCATCAGCCGCAAGATCACCAGCCCGCAAGACCGTAATCGCCTCAAGGATATCGCCCAGGATCTCGAAGTGCCGGAGGGCATGGGCGTGATCCTGCGCACGGCGGGCGCCATGCGCACCAAGACCGAGATCAAGCGTGACTTCGAGTATCTGTTGCGCATGTGGGAGCAAGTCCGTGATCTCACGCTGAAATCGAGCGCACCGACCCTCGTCTATGAGGAAGGCTCGGTGGTCAAGCGCGCGATCCGCGACCTCTACAACAAGGACATCGACGAGGTCATCGTCGCCGGCGAAGACGCTTATCGCGAGGCGAAAGACTTCATGCGCATGCTCATGCCGAGCCATGCGAAAAACGTGAAACTCTACGCGGAGGGCCAGCCGCTGCTGATCCGCTACGGCGTCGAGAGCCAGCTCGACGCGATGTTCTCGCCGATCGTGCAGCTGCGCTCGGGCGGCTATATCGTGCTCAACCAGGCCGAGGCGCTCGTCGCCATCGACGTCAATTCCGGCCGCGCCACGCGCGAACATCACATCGAGGATACGGCGCTCAAGACCAATCTCGAGGCGGCCGAGGAGATCGCGCGCCAGCTCCGCCTGCGCGACCTCGCCGGGCTCATCGTGATCGATTTCATCGACATGGATGAGAAGCGCAACAACCGCGCGGTCGAGCGTCGGCTCAAGGAGTGCCTCAAGAACGATCGCGCCCGCATTCAGGTCGGCCGGATTTCCCATTTTGGCCTGCTCGAAATGTCGCGCCAGCGCATCCGCACGAGCGTCTTCGAGAGCTCGACCGAGAAATGCCCGCATTGCGGCGGCACCGGCCATGTCCGCTCCGTCGCCTCCGTGACGCTTCAGTGCCTGCGCATGCTGGAGGAAACGCTGTTGCGCGGGGCGACCCACAACGTGACCGTGCGGACGGGGACCGAAATCGCGCTCTACATGCTCAACCACAAGCGGGCGCATTTGCGCGAGCTCGAACAGCGGTTCCGCATCACCGTCACCGTGAAGGCCGACGCCACGCCGAGCGGGCAGCAGCCTTTCCTGATCGAAAAGGCCGAGCAGGTCCACAGCGTGGAGCAGGCGCGCGCGCTCGCTGCGCAGCCGTCGGCCTTGATCCCCTTGGTGGCGCCGGACGAAGAGGAGATCGAGGACGAGGCCGAGCTCGAAGCCGAGGATGTTTCGGCCAGGGACGAGCTCGTCGAAGACGCCGAGCGGGCGGAGTCCGGCGAGAACGGCGGACGCCGCCGTCGCCGCCGGCGGCGTCGCGGGCGCCGGGGCGAGGAGCGCGCCGAAGACGGCTCGTTCACCAGCGAAACGGCCGCGGAACACGCGATCGCCCACGAGGATCACGATGGCGTCGAGGGCGAGGAGGCGGCCGTCGCCTTGCCGCATTTGCCCGACCAGCGCGCAGGCGAGGAGGAGACCGGAGAAGGCGGCCCGGGCGACCCCCGGCGAAGGCGGCGCAGGGGCCGGCGTGGCGGGCGGCGCAATCGGCGGTCGGAGGGTGAAGGGGGGCAGCCGACATCCGCCGAGGACGCGGCAGAGCCTCTGGAGCGCGAAGCCGAGGAAGCAAACGCCGACCTGGGAAGTCCCTCGTTCGAATTCGAACCGTCCGCAGGCGAGCCGGCGCTGAGCGCAGAGCGGGGAGGGGAGGCGGGTCCGGCCGATAAATTGCTCCGCATCCCGGCCGGCGGAGAGCAGGCGTCGCTCTCCGGTGAGCAGGCCGAAGCGGTGACGCTGCGACTCCCGGTCGAGGAGGCCCCGGAGGCAGCGGTTCCTCCTGCCCAAGAGGAGGAACCAGCCGGCGCACCCATGGCCGTGGAACCGTCCGCTTCTGCGGGCGGCAAACCGCGCCGTCGCTCGACCGTGCGCGAGCCGGTCGCCTTCCCGAGCGAGGGCAGCGTTCCCGCGCCGCCCGAAGCTGCGCCCGCCGCGGGTGCGGCCATCGAGCCGCCGGAGGTCGAGAGCGCCGAGACCGGCGAGACCGCATCGGAGGCCGTGCGGGGCGGGTCGCGACGCACCGGCTGGTGGGCGCGCCGCCTCATCGGCAGCAACAAGGGCTGAGAACCTTCGCGCGAAAGGCCGCGGCGACGCCATGCACAGCCGCTATGTCGATCGCGACGCCGACGCGCTCGTGGCGCGCTATGCGCAGGAGGGCGTTCCGCGCGACGTTGCGCTGCGCGTCTATACGACTCGGCTGCTCGGGCAAGACCGTCATCTCGTGTTGCACGGGGGCGGCAATACCTCGGTGAAAACCCGCGTCGCCGATCTGCTCGGCGCCGAGGCCGAGGTGCTGTGCGTGAAGGGCTCCGGATTCGACATGGCCGCGATCGAGCCGGCGGGTCTTGCCGCCGTCCGACTCGCGCCGCTGCGGACGTTGCGCTCGCGCGCGGCGATCTCCGACCGCGAGTTGCTGCAAATCCAGCGCGCGAATCTCATCGATCCGATGGGTCCGAACCCGTCGGTGGAAATGCTGCTGCATGCCTTCGTGCCGGCGAGGTTTGTCGATCACACGCATGCGAGCGCGGTGCTGAGCGTGATCGATCAGCCGGACGGGGCCGCGATCGCGGCGGAGCTGTTCGGCGAGCGCATGGGCATCGTGCCCTATGTCAGGCCGGGCTTCGGCCTCGCCAAGGCTGCGGCGCAGGTGTTCGAGGGAAACCCGCGGGCGCACGGGCTGATCCTCGACAAACATGGGATATTCACATTCGGCGAGACCGCGCGCGAAGCCTATGAACGCATGATCGCTTTGGTGTCGGCCGCGGAAGCGCGGCTGCAGCGCGGCCGCAAGCCGATCGTGGCCGTGCGCCGGCCGCAGGCGCTTGCGCCGGTCGCCGATGTGATGCCCGTCATTCGCGGCGCCTGCAGCTTGGACGATGCGAGCAGGGACGGCGCGCATCTCCGCCTGATCCTCGATTTCCGCACCAGCCCCGCGATTCTCGACTTCGTCGGCGGCGCCGAGCTCAAGCGCTATTCGCAAAATGGCGTGGTCACGCCGGACTACACGATCCGCATCAAGAACTGGCCGCTCGTGCTCGATCCTCCCATGGCCGGCGATCTCGTCGCCTTTCGGGAAAAAACGCGTGTGGCGGCCGGGATGTATGTCGCGCGTTACCGCGACTATTTCGCCCGCAACGATGCGCTTTCCCGCGGCGGGAAGCGGATGCTCGACCCGCTTCCCCGCGTGGTCCTCGCGCCCGGCCTCGGACTGTTCGGTCTCGGGCGGTCGAAGAAGGACGCGTGCATCGCCGCCGATCTTGCCACGGCCTCCGCCGAAGTCATCATGGACGCGGAGGCGATCGGCCGCTTCCAGTCGATCTCCGAAGCCGACATGTTCGACATGGAGTACTGGCCGCCGGAGCAGGCGAAGCTCGGCGCGGCCGTGGAGCCGCCGCTCGCGGGCCAGGTGGCCGTCATCACTGGCGCGGGGGGCGCGATCGGAGGCGCGACTGCGCGAGCCTTCGCGGGCGCGGGCGCGGAGATCGCACTCCTCGACGTGAACGAAGGCGCCGCCGCGGAGCGCGCGAGCGCGATCGGGGGCGCGGCGCTCGCCATCAAATGCGACGTGACGGATGCGGGCTCCGTGCGCGCGGCCTTCGACCGTGTCGCCGAGGCGTTCGGCGGCGTCGACATCGCGGTGTCGAATGCAGGCGCGGCCTGGCAGGGGCGCATCGGCGAGGTCGACGAGGCGCTGCTGCGCCAGAGCTTCGAGCTCAACTTCTATGGCCACCAGCGCGTCGCGCAGGCGGCGGTCAGGATCATGCTGGCGCAGGGCACGGGCGGCTGCCTTCTGTTCAACGTGTCGAAGCAGGCGATCAATCCCGGGCCGAATTTCGGGCCCTACGGCCTGCCGAAAGCGGCGACGCTGTTTTTGGTCCGCCAGTACGCGCTCGACTACGGGGCGGACGGCATTCGCGCCAATGCGGTGAACGCCGATCGTATCCGCTCCGGCCTGCTCACCGACGATTTCATCAAGGAGCGCGCCAACGCGCGCGGCGTGTCCGAGAAAGACTATATGAGCGGCAATCTGCTTCAGCGCGAAGTGACGGCCGAGGACGTGGCGCAGGCCTTCCTTCACCAGGCGCTGCAACTGAAGACCACGGCCGACGTCACCACGGTCGACGGCGGCAACATCGCTGCCGCTTTGCGATAGCGCGGGCGGCCCATATATCTGCTTCGGAGGCGCGAGCCCCGCAAGACAAGGACGCCGTATTATGACGATCGGACAAAGACCCTCATTTGATCCGAAATCCCTTCTCGCCAAAGTCGGGGAGGGCGGCACCGCGGGCAAGCACGGCAAGGATCAGGTTGTTTTTTCCCAGGGCGATCCGGCGGACGCGGTCTTCTACATCCAGAAGGGCAAGGTCAAGGTTGCCGTTGTGTCGGAGCAAGGAAAAGAGGCGGTCGTCGCGCTTCTCGGACCCGGCGATTTCTTCGGGGAGGCCTGCCTGGCCGGACAGGCGACGCGTCTTGCGACCGTCTCGGCAATAACGGAATCCAGCATCGTCAGACTGGATAAAGCGGCCGTCATTCGCCTGATCCAAACCGATCCGGCGTTTTCCGAAGTTTTGATGACCCACCTCCTGGATCGGACCATCCGCGTGGAAGCAGACCTCGTCGATCAGCTGTTCAATTCGAGTGAGAAACGGCTCGCGCGGCTGCTTCTATTGCTGGCGAACTTCGGCAAGGGGGGAAAGCCGGAACCGATTATTGCGAAGATCAGCCAGGAGACGCTTGCCGACATGATCGGCACGACGCGCTCGCGCGTCAGCCATTTCATGAACAAGTTCCGTCAGTTGGGTTTCATCGATTACAACGGGGGCATCCACGTCCATAGCTCGCTGTTGAACTTGGTGCTGCACGACCAGCCGCAAATCAAGACTTGAGTTGAGCTGCTCCCGGGCCCCAGGCGCCTTCTTCTGCGGGACGCGATTGGGCTGAACTCGGAGGCGAGTTGGCTCTACGCCCGTGCAGCGGGTCTCTCCCGCCATCCAGCCATCCAACCATCCAGCCATCCAGCCATCCAGCCATCCAGCCATCCAGCCATCCAGCCATCCAGCCATCCAGCCATCCAGCCATC
>DASUPI010000385.1:0-7978 GCA_036281135.1 Rhodoplanes sp.
CAATCCGCAGGGTGGATCGCGAGATTGTCGACGGGTGATCAGCGATGATGATGGCCGGGTTGTCGCCCGGCGCTGTCTCCGATCGACGTCGCGTCGATGTCGACCGCGGCGGCGCCGCATTCTTCCGATCGAGGATTTCTGATGCGTTCTCGGACGCGCCGCGCCTGACAGGTGCTCGGCTGTCGCGATAAGAACCTGCCGCTATTGGAAGGCAGGCACGGCACCGATCGCAACTTGGCAGTCCGCTTCAGCGCCGTGCCCTACACCGTGCAGGAGCACGAATGCAGGGGCATGATCGCATCCGGGAGGGATTGCGTCCACGGCATGCCGGCGCGCATGCGTGCGGCGATTGCCAGCAAGCCGATGGAACGCCTGCGCGGCTGTTCTTGTGCCAGGGCTGCCGGGTGCAAGTGCTGATCTGCAGCCATTGCGATCGCGGCCACATGTACTGCGTCGCGGGCTGCGCTTTGGAAGCGCGTCGGCGATCGCGGCGCGACGCCGGGCGCCGTTACCAGGTGAGCCGTCGCGGCCGCATCAATCACGCGGCGCGATCGCGTCGGCACCGGGCCCGGAAAAACTTCGTGACGCATCAGGGTTCCGCACCGGATCGAATGAATGATCTGCTGCCGGCGGACCAGACCGTGGGCATGAGGGAACGATCGCCGAGGGACGGAGCCCGTCGGCCGCGATGGCACTGCCATCGTTGCGGCCGTCGCTGTCCAGAGCTTGTTCGCCGCGACTTTCTGCAGCGTGGCCGAGGTCCGTGGAGCAATCGAAGAGGACCTTGCCGTGACCATTCCCCCTGACATCGAGGCGCAGATCCTGCGCTATTACCATGCTGAACACTGGCGGATCGGCACCATCGCCAGGCAGTTACGGGTGCACCGCGACACCGTCGCCCGGGTGTTGGCCCAGGCCGGCCTGCCGCGCCTCGGGACGCTGCATCGCCGGTCGAAGATCGACCCGTATCTGCCGTTCATCCACGCGACTCTGGCGAAGTTCCCGACGCTGACGACCAGCCGCCTGCACGCCATGGTGCAGGAGCGCGGCTATGTCGGCGGACAAAGCCAGTTCCGCCACATCATCGCGTGCCACCGACCACGGCCGCCGGCGGAAGCGTATTTACGTCTGCGCACCTTGCCCGGCGAACAGGCTCAGGTCGATTGGGGGCACTTCGGCCATGTGATGATCGGTCGGGCCCGCCGGCCGCTGATGGCCTTTGTCGCGGTCCTGAGCTTCTCGCGTCAGATCTTCCTGCGCTTCTTCCTCGATGCCCGTATGGAGAACTTCCTGCGCGGCCATGTCGGCGCCTTCGCGGCCTGGAACGCGGTGCCGAGGGTCGTCTTGTACGACAACTTGCGAAGTGCCGTGCTGGAGCGCCGCGGCGACGCCATCCGGTTCCATCCCACCTTGCTCGACTTCGCCGGACATCATCGTTACGAACCGCGACCCGTCGCCATCGCCCGCGGCAACGAAAAAGGCCGGGTCGAACGCGCCATCCGTTACGTGCGCGACAACTTCTTTGCTGCCCGCCAGTTCGCCGATGTCGACGACCTCAATGCCCAGGCCGACGAATGGTGCTGGGGCGCGGCGGCGGATCGGCGTTGCCCGGATCAGGACGCCATGACGGTCCGCGAAGCCTTCGCGGCGGAGGTGCCCCGCCTTCTGAAGTTGCCGGACAATCCCTATCCGATCGTCGAGCAGGTGGTGGTCTCGGTCGGCAAGACGCCCTACGTCCGCTTCGACAAGAACGATTACTCGGTGCCCCACAGCCATGTGCGGCGATCGCTGACCGTGCTGGCCGATCCCGACCATGTGCGCATCGTCGATGGGCCGCGCATCCTAGCCAGCCATCGGCGCAGTTACGACAAGGGCGAGCGGATCGAGGACCCCGCCCATGTGCGGGCCCTGGTCGCGCAAAAGCGCGAGGCGCACCGCGATCGCGCCACCGATCGCCTCGCCCAAGTGGCTCCCGCCAGCCAGACCTTGCTGGTCCGTGCCGCCGACCGTGGGGCCAATCTCGGCACCATCACGGCCGCCCTGATGCGACTGGCGGAGCGCTACGGGGGAGCCGAGTTGCAGGCCGCCATCCTGGTGGCGCTCGATCGCGATGTGCCGCATCCGAACGCCGTGCGCCTGGCGCTGGAGTGCCGCCGCGAAGACCGCCGACAGGCCCCGCCGGTCGCCATCACGCTGCCGGCCCATGTGCAGGCGCGCGACACGACCGTGCGGCCGCATTCCCTCGAGACCTATGACCAGTTGAAGGACCACGACCATGAAGAACGCTGAGAGCCTGCAGGCCCGCGCCAAGGCTTTGCGTCTGCATGGTCTGGTGGCTCATTGGCCGGAAGCCATCGCCGCGCCGGCCCTCGCGACAGCCGGCGGCTGGGTCGAACCGCTGCTCGACTGGGAAGAGCAAGAGCGGGCACGCCGAAGCCTGGAGCGCCGCCTCCAGGAGGCCCATATCGGCCGCTTCAAATCCGTCTGCGACTTCGACTGGACCTGGCCCAAACGCTGTGATCGGACCACCTTCGAGGCGTTGATGGCGCTCGACTTCCTCGGCGACGCCACCAACGTCGTGTTCGTCGGCCCGAACGGCGTCGGCAAGACGACCCTGGCGCGCAATCTCGCCCACCAAGCGCTCATTCACGGCCACACGGTACTGTTCACCAACGCCGGCCAGTTGCTCGGCGACCTCGCCGCCCTGGACAGCGATTCCGCCCTGCGCCGGCGGTTACGGCACTACGCTGCGCCGACCCTCCTCCTGATCGACGAGGTCGGATACCTCTCCTATTCCAACCGCCATGCCGATCTGCTGTTCGAGCTCGTCTCCCGTCGCTACGAGCATAAGAGCACCGTGGTGACCACCAACCGGCCGTTCGCCGAATGGCGTGACGTCTTCCCCAATGCTGCCTGCGTCGTCTCCATGGTCGATCGCCTCATGCACAACGCCGAAATCGTCGCCATCGACGGCGAGTCCTACCGCGTCAAGGAAGCCCGCGAGCGGACCGAACAGCGCACCAAGCAACGCCGGGGGAAAAAATGATGGCCAAACGCAACGCACCGAAAGGCCGGCGACGCCGTAACGCTCGTGTCGAAAACCGTGATCCCCATCACGCCAATGCAGCCCATTCCGCCGGACTGCCGCAAGCCATCCCGCTCGCGATCCCTACATCCTGGACGCCCGAAGCGGCGCTCGCCGTCTTCGAACTGGTCGACGACCTGCGTGACCGGATCTGGTCCATCTACCAAATCAACCTGCAGGACTTGATGCGCCAGCAGCGTCAGCCGGCACCAGTCGATTCCATCCAAATCGACGACGACGATCTGCCGTTCTGAAATCGCCCAAACGCCTATCGACCACAAGGGGCCCGACGGCCCCTTGTTCGTGTTCGGCTCCACGCCGCCATCCCATGCCGCCAGAAAAGCCCGAATCTACGCCGGCGCCAACAATCCGCCGCGATTTCGCGAGCGACCGTGGCGCTCGACCTCTTCCGACGTGTGCCGCGCATCAGGGACCGCAGCGGCTTAATTCCTCACGCTGATGATCGCTCCAGCCATCGTTCGCACGCTTCATGGAAAGGCTTGCGATGGCGCCGACGCGTTTTTAGTTTGTCTCCCGATGACCCAAGAAGCTTCAGCGTCCTTCGCGTCGCAGTCCGAGCCGGGCCAGCTGATCTCGATTTGCTTGAGCGCCGTGGTGGTCGCGGCCACGACCGACGAACCGAGAGTGCTGGCCCTCCGCGTAAAAAGCCGAGACGCGGCCGAGGCGCTTCCCTCCGGCCAGCTCGCGCCGGAGCACCGCACGCTTGAATCGGGTCTCCGCGCATGGGTCGAACGGCAGACCAAGCAACAGCTCGGCTATGTCGAACAGCTTTACACCTTCGGCGACCGCGACCGGAGCGGATCAGACCACGCGACGGCGGAGCGGGCGCTCGCGGTCGCCTATCTCGCGCTGGTGCGCGAGGCGCGCCCGGCCGGGCTGGCCGAGGCGTCGTGGCGCAACTGGTATGTATTTTTGCCTTGGGAGGACTGGCGCAACGGGCGGACAGCCGTTCTGGACGTCGTCGAGCGGCGGCTCAGGGCGTGGGCGAAGACCGGGCCGACGGACGCCGTTCGACGCCTGCGCAGGGAACGGATCGAGGCGACCTTCGGATTCGGTGAACTCGGCTGGAACGACGAACGCGTGCTGGAGCGCTATGAACTCCTGTTCGAAGCAAAGCTGTTGCCCGAGGCCTGGCGCGATTGCGGCGAGGCCGTCCCGGGCAAGCGCAGCCTGATCCCGGGCGTTCCGATGGCGCTCGATCACCGCCGCATGCTCGCCACCGCGATCGGCCGGCTGCGCGGCAAGATCAAATACCGGCCGGTCGTGTTCGAGCTGATGCCGCCCGCTTTCACCCTCCTGGAACTGCAGCGAACGGTCGAGGCGCTCGCCGGGGTTCGCCTGCACAAGCAGAATTTTCGCCGCCTGGTGGAAGCGCAGGGGCTCGTCGAGGAAACCGGCGAGACCCGAACGGAGACGGGCGGGCGTCCGGCGCGCCTGGTGCAGTTTCGCCGGGAGGTGCTGCTGGAACGGCCCGCCCCCGGTTTGCGCCTCCCGCGCCGGGCGACGCCCGCCTGACGAAATTGCAGTTGACAGAGTTATACTCATGTCTAGCATAAGGGCGGCCGGGACCTGACCGGCCCTTTTTTCGCTCCGACTAATGCTCACTCTGAGTATATGCGGTCAGAATGCACGGCCCTGCCGCCCCAGCCGCTCTGTCGCCGCCGCCACTCCCGCACCTCTATAAGCGCGTGAGCCGGCATTTGCTCCCGGCCGAGTGGTCGCTGGTCGCCGGCGACATCGAAGCGATCCTCGCGCTGAAACGGACGCGCAATGCGGTGATCCTGGCGCACTCAGACGCCCGAGATTTTTCACACCGTCGCGCACATTGTCGGCGACAGCCTCGCGCTCGCCCGCGAGGCGGTCGCGACCGACGCCGACGTGATCGTGCTTGCCGGCACATGGCCGAGACGGTGAAGCTCCTCAATCCGGACAAGACGGTGCTGATCCCGGACCTGCGCGCGGGCTGCTCGCTTGCCGAGTCGATCACGGCCGAGGACGTGCGCAGGCTGCGGGCGCGCTACCCGGGCGTGCCGGTGGTCGCCTATGTGAACACCTCCGCGGCCGTGAAGGCGGAGTCCGACATTTGCTGCACCTCGGGCAACGCCGCCAAGGTGATCGCGTCGCTCGGCGTCCCGCGCGTGCTGATGCTTCCGGACGAGTATCTCGCCAAGAACGTCGCCGCCGAGGCGCCCGGCGTCGAGGTGATCGCCTGGAGCGGCCGGTGCGAGGTCCACGAGCAGTTCACGCCGCAGGACATCCGCGACCTGCGCGAGAATCATCCCGGCGTGGTCGTGCTGGCGCACCCCGAGTGCCCGCCCGAGGTGGTGGCGCAAGCCGACTTTGCCGGCTCGACGGCCGCAATGGCGGACTATGTCCGCGAACACAGGCCCGCCCGCGTCGCGCTCGTGACCGAGTGCTCGATGAGCGACAATGTGGCGCTCCAGCATCCGGACCTCGAGTTCGTCCGGCCCTGCAATCTCTGCCCGCACATGAAACGGACCACGCTGCCGGGAATCCGTCGCGCGCTCGAGACGCTGACGCATGAGGTCAGCATCGACAAGGCGCTGGCGCAGCGAGCCCGCGCCGCCGTCGAGCGCATGCTCGTGGTGCGCTGAGGAGCGCTGATTTGGCTGTCCCGGCGGAGACGAGCGATCGGGTGATCGTGGTAGGGGCGGGCATCGCCGGCCTTGCGACGGCGCTGCATCTTGCGCCCCTGCCGGTCACGCTGATCGCGCAGGCGCGTCTTGGCGTGGATGCCGCGACCGCCTGGGCGCAAGGCGGCCTCGCGGCCGCGCTCGGTGCGGACGACACGCCGCAGCTGCACGCCGCCGACACGCTTGCGGCCGGAGCGGGCCTGAGCGAGCCAAGCGTGGCGCTTGCGGTGACGCGTGCTGCCCGCTTGCATCGAATGGCTGAAGCGGCAGGGCGTATCGTTCGACCGCGACGCCGATGGCGATGTCGCGCTGGGCCTGGAGGCGGCGCACGCGCGCCGGCGGATCGTGCATGCGCAGGGCGACGGCGCCGGGCGGATCGTCCTCAATGCGTTGGTCCGCGCCGTCCGCGCATTGCCGTCGATCGCGGTGGTGGAGGATGTGCGAGCCGTCGAGCTGATGCTCGACGAGGGCGCGGTTGCCGGCCTCCTGTGCGCGCGCACGGACGGTCTTGCGGCCACGGTCCTGCCGACGCGCCGGGTCGCTCTCGCCACCGGCGGGCTCGGAGGCCTGTACGCTCACACCACCAATCCGCTCGGCGCGACCGGCAGCGGGCTCGCGCTTGCCGCCCGCGCGGGCGCCGTTCTGCGCGATCTCGAATTCGTCCAGTTCCACCCCACCGCAATCGCAAGCGGCGCCGACCCGATGCCGCTTGCGACCGAGGCGGTGCGGGGCGAAGGCGCCGTGCTCGTCAATGGCCGCGGCGAGCGGTTCATGGCCGACATCCCGGGGGCGGAGCTCGCGCCACGGGACATCGTGGCGCGCGCGATCTTTGCCGAGCTCAAAGCGGGACAGCCTGTGTTCCTCGATGCGCGCGCCGCGCTGGGTCAACGCTTCGCCGACCGTTTCCCTTCGGTCGCAGCCCTGTGCCGCAACACGGGGCTCGATCCCGGCCGCGATCTGATCCCCGTCCGGCCGGCCGCGCACTATCATATGGGCGGCGTCCGGGTGGACCGTCGGGGGCGCGCCTCGATCGAGGGCCTGTGGGCGTGCGGCGAGGTCGCCTCGACCGGCCTGCACGGCGCGAATCGGCTCGCCAGCAACTCGCTCGTCGAAGCCCTGGCCTTTGCGCGCTGGATCGCGGACGACATTCTGGGCAAGATCGGCCCTCGTTCAACGGCGCGGGCCGAGGTTTCCATGGCCGGCAACATCGGCGGCTCGGCAATGCGCGCAAACGGCATCCGCGAACTTATGACGAGGCATGTCGGCGTCATCCGCGACGCATCTGGACTGCACAAGGCCGTTCGCCTGCTTGCGCGTCACGTCGCGGCTGCGCTGGGATCGGGGTCCGATCCGGCGCTCGTCGCGCTGCTCGTGGCGACGGCCGCTTTCGCCCGCCGCGAGAGCCGCGGGGCCCATTTCCGCAGCGATCATCCCGCGCTCGGAGCGGTCCGCCACACGGAGATGACGCTTGCGAGCGCGTTGACGGCCGCGGCGGCGCTGCAGGATCAGAATGAACCGAACTCCTTGCGAGATGTCGCCTGATATGACCGACGCAGTTTCCAGTTCGGCGCCTCCGCTCATGCTCGTCGAGCCGATCGTGCGCGCCGCGCTCCTTGAGGACCTCGGGCTCGCCGGGGACATCACGACGCAAGCGGTGATCCCGGCCGCGGCGCGCCTGTCCGGCGCGATCGTTGCGCGCGAAGCCGGCGTGATCGCCGGAATGGACGCGGCGATCCTGGCCTTTCGGCTGCTCGATCCGACCGTCAAGTTCCGAATCGAGCGGCACGACGGAAGCAGGGTCGCCGCCGGAGAAGCGGTCGTCTGGATCGACGGTCCAGCGCGGCCGATCCTGACCGCCGAGCGGGTCGCGCTCAACCTGTTCTGCCGGCTGTCGGGCGTCGCGACCGCGACGTCGGCGCTGGTCGAAGCGGCGCGCCCGCACGGCCCGGCCCGCATCGTCTGCACGCGCAAGACCACGCCGGGTCTGCGCGCGCTCGAGAAATACGCCGTTCGCGCCGGCGGCGGATCGAACCACCGCTTCGGCCTCGACGACGCCGTGCTGATCAAGGACAACCACATCGCGATCGCGGGCGGCATAACGCCGGCCATCGAGCACGCGCGCGCCGGGATCGGACATCTGGTCAAGATCGAGATCGAGGTCGACTCGCTCGACCAACTCGAGGACGCGATGTCGGCGGGGTCGATGCCGGGCTGCTCG
>DASUPI010000386.1:0-4697 GCA_036281135.1 Rhodoplanes sp.
CAGCTTGCCGTCGGGACCGGGCACTTCCTTGGCCACCGCGAGCACCAGTTGAGGCAGCGTCAGCGAGATCGGCGTTCCCTGCTTCGACTGGGCGATGGTCAGTCCGTCGAAGCCGACCTTCACTTCGACAATGTCCTTGACCCCGTTCTTCTGGCAGTCCTCGAATTCGCTCTTCTTCATGGCGCGCGAGGCATTGGTCGCGTCGGGATGCGCTTCGCCGACGCCCGCGCAGAACAGCTTCATGCCGCCGCCCGTCCCGGTCGACTCGACCACCGGGGTCTTCGTCCCCGACGACTTGCCGAACTGCTCGGCGACGGCGGTGGTGAAGGGATACCCCGTCGAAGAGCCGACGATGCGGATCTGGTCGCGCGCTTGCGCCGCCCCCGTCAGGGCGAGGCCCGTCGCCGCGATGGCGCCGGCCGCAATAAGGGAATGGTGGAGCTTCAAGGGTTCTCTCCTGTTGATCTAAGTATCTGCGGTAACGCAGACGGAACTGCGTGCGTTCACGGCCTGGGGATGCTGTTGGCGATTTTGTTGGGACTTCACCCACGGCAGTGAGGGTCGAGGACCAGTCGCTCGGTCCAAAACCGCAGCGTAGTCCTACGCTCAGCGTGTCACCGTTCTATGTGGCCAAGATGACACCTGCATGACATTCTAAGTCTTTGATTCAGATATGTGTTCCGTTTCGGCACCTGCCGGTGTCACAATCGGCAGGCGGACCGCGAAAGTGGCGCCGCCGCCGAGCGCGCTCTCGATGTTGAGCCGGCCGCGATGACGCTGGAGTATATGTTTCACGAGCGCGAGCCCGAGGCCGGTTCCGCCCTGGGCGCGGCTTTCGGCCACGTCGACCCGGTAGAAGCGTTCGGTCAGCCGCGGCAGGTGCTCCGGGGCGATGCCGGGGCCGTAATCCTTCACCGAAACGACCGCCTCTGCGCCATCGGCGGTCCGTTCCCGCGCAAGCGCAAGATCGATGCGCTTGCCGCTCGCGCCGTATTTGAGCGCGTTCTCGATCAGGTTCTCGAACACCCGGATCAGCTCGTCGCGATCGCCCAGCACCATCAGCGCGCCCTCCGGCATGTCGACCTCGATGCTGACGCCGCGATCGCGCGCAAGCAGTTGCAGGGCGTCGGCCACCTGCCGCACGATGGAAGCGAGATCGATGGCGATTTCCGGATGGATATGCGCCTTTTGCTCGATCCGCGAAAGCGACAGGAGATCGTCGATCAGCCGGGCCATGCGGTCGGCCTGGTCCTTCATGATGCCGAGAAAGCGTTCGCGCGCCTCGGGGTCCGCCCGCGCCGGGCCCTGCAGCGTATCGATAAAGCCGGAGAGCGAGGCGAGCGGCGTGCGCAGCTCGTGGCTTGCATTGGCCACGAAATCCGCGCGCATCTCCTCGATCTGTCGCAACGGCGTCATGTCGTGGAACACCATGACCAGCAGGCCGCGGCCACCGGCCTCGGCTGGGATCGGCGAGATCACCGCCTCAGACCAGCGGTCCGCCGGCACCCGCTGAAAAAACTCGACCCGCAGCCCCGCGCCGGCGGTGGCGGCGCGGCGGAACGCCTCGAGGACGCCCGGATTGCGGAGCGCAAACGACAAAGGCTGGCCGCGCGTGAGCGCGGGCGCGATTTCGAGCGCCTTGGCGTTGAAGGCGCGGACGATGCCGTCGCGCTCGAGCACGATCACCGGATCGGGCACGCCGGATATGATCGCCTCGATCACGAGGTCGCCCGGATGGACGCCGGTGTCTTCGCGTAATTGGGCGGCGAAATCGTCGTTCGGTTGCCCGCTCGCCTCGATCAGCGCCGCAGCGGAAATCACGCCGAACCCGACCAGCGCCTGCAAAGGCGAAAGTTCGCCGAGATAGCTCACCAACAGGAAAAACGCCGCGGCGACCGGCAATACGAGGCGCACCCGCCGAAATCGCCGGCTCCAGGACGCGGCCCCGTTGAGAGTGCCGCGTTGGTCGTCGGAAATGACCATCGTAAGCCGCACCCCAAGGTTGTTAGAGCCTACTGCTTTTTCCTTCTCGATGATACTATTAGGCGGCGACGTTTTTAGGCGGACCCTCGCCGCCAAGCAGATTCGCCGCGAAGAGCTCTAAGCAGGGTCGCATTCGTTCTTCCGGATTCGGCGGGTCTCCGGCTTCGCGGCCGCCCCCTTTTCGGGACTGAGCCCGGACCGGACCCGCCGCGCGCTCAGCCATAATTCACGCCCCCCGAGGATCGCCAGCGCCAGGACGAAGGGAAGCACATAATAGAGCAGGCGGAACAGCAGCAATCCGGCGAGCAACTGCTCCTTGTCGTATTGCCAGAGGGCGACCAGCATGGCCGCATCGAACACGCCCAGTCCGCCCGGCGAATGGCTTGCAAACCCGAGCAGCGTCGCGGAAACGAAAATGGTCGCGACCGTCACGAAGCCGACATAGGGATCGCTCGGCACGAGCATATACATGGCGGCGGCGCAGCAGCCGAGATCGATGATGCCGATCCCGATCTGAAGCAACGTCAGCGGGCCGTCCGGCAGGGTCAACTCCCAATTGCTGCGGCCGATCACGCGCGGCGCGCGCCACACCCATCCGACATAGGTCGCGAGCGCCGAAAGGATCAGAAACGCGAGCGCACGATTGACCCAGGGCGGAAGCTGGTCGATCGCGGATGCCGCTTCCGGCGCCCAGGCGACGCCGAGCCCGAGCACGGTCGCATTGCCGAGCCAGAAGGTGAAACCCGCCACGAAGCAGATCTTCGCCACTTCGATCGCCGACAGCCCGTAATGCGAGTAGACGCGATAGCGCACGGCGCCGCCGGTAAAGGCGCTCGCGCCGACATTGTGTCCGACCGAATAGCTCGTGAACCCGGCGATGAAGGCTACGCCGTAGGGCACGTCGCGCCGCCCGATCGTGTAGAGGGCGAACACGTCGTAAAAGGTCAGCGTGACGTAACCCAAGGCGACGAAGGCGGCGGCGATGAGCACGTCGCGCCGCTCGAATGTGCGGAGCGCCGTCACCACGTCCGCGACGTCGATGCCGTGCAACGTCCGATAGAGCACGATGCCGGCGGCGATGATCACCGCGAGGCTCAACAGAAAGCCGAACCGGCGCCAGCCGATTCTTCGGTCAAAGGCCTGCGCGGCCGCGAGCAGCCATTGATACATGGTCGGTATCGGCTATCCCGCCTCGTGATCCGGCGGGCGAATAACCCCGCAAGGGCGTGTGTTCGCTCGCGTCTAACAGAACCGCATAACGAAGGCGAGGGTGGGTAGAAGTCCTGGACGCGCGGCGGGGCATCGCGGTCGGGCTTGCCCCGAGGACGCGGATTATGTGTGGCCGGGATGGCCATTTGCCATGACCATCGCTTGCTGGCGATTGTCGCAGGAGCCGCCCTGCAGGGTGCGGGCAGCGCGCCAGCCTGCCTGCTGCGGCGCGGGATCGCGCCGGCTCCATGTTTGCCTCGCCCTCGCCCCGCGCCCCCGGCTCTCCAACCAGGTCGGCCGGCAATGGACAATCGCCTGCGCATCGGGGATGGTCGCCGGGCGCGCTTTGCAGACCGGGGCGGGATCGAGCAGGTCGGCGACGCCGCTCGCGCCGCTTTCGTCCTCGACGAGCCGAGGGGGCCGGCGGCGGGTGCGTCAGTTGTTCAGCGCTCTCGCCAGGGCGCGGCGATGTGCAACGAACAGGAACGAAAGCGATGACGCAGACCGATAAAGTGCTGGCGCGCAAGGATCACGGCATCGGCCATCTGATCTTCAACAATCCGGAGCGGCACAATGCTCTGTCGCTCGAAATGTGGGACGCGGCAGGCTCCGTTCTCGACGATTTCATCGGCGACGGCGGCGTCCGCGTCATCGTGCTCAGCGGGGCGGGCGGCAAAGCCTTCGTGTCGGGCGCCGACATTTCGCGGTTCGACGACGAGCGGGCGAATGTAGCGGCGATCGACGCCTACAACGCCGTGGTCGACCGCACGACGACCACGCTCTACGACTCCCCCAAGCCGACCATCGCGCAGATCGGCGGCTATTGTCTCGGCGGCGGGGTCGCGCTCGCCATCTGCTGCGACCTGCGCATCTGTTCCGACAATTCGCGCTTCGCCGTCCCGGCGGCCAGGCTCGGGCTCGGCTATGTCTATCCCGGCCTGAAGAAGCTCGTCGACCTGATCGGACCGGCCTTCGCCAAGGAGGTGTTCTTCACCGCCCGCCAGTTCACCGCCGAAGAAGCCCGCATCATGGGGCTGGTCAACCGCGTGCTGCCGGCCGGCGATCTAGAAACCTATGTGCGCGATTATGCCGCGATGATCGCCGCAAATGCGCCGCTCACCGTCCAGGCGGCCAAATACGCGATCGGGCAGGCGATCAAGGACGAGTCGCAGCGCGACCTCGCCCGTTGCGACGAACTGGTGCGCGCGTGCTTCGTCAGCAACGATTATGTCGAGGGCCGCCGCGCCTTCATGGAAAAGCGCAAGCCCGAGTTTACCGGGACGTGAGTTTGCTCTTCGCGTCGGACTGCACGTCCTTCTCTTTCGCTTTCCGGGAGAGGGTTCTTGAACCACTGTCCCGGCACGCGGCCCACACTTTTTCCGGCGTCGCCGGCATGTCGAGGCGCGCGCCGGCCGGCCCCGGAATGGCGTCGGCGATCGCGTTCATGATCGTCGCGAGCGCGCCGGTCGTGCCCGCTTCGGCGACGCCCTTCACGCCGAGCGGAT
>DASUPI010000387.1:0-4501 GCA_036281135.1 Rhodoplanes sp.
GCGCGAAGGTCAGCCATCCGCCCAGCAGAGAGGCGCATAGAAGGAAATCGTAAAGGTCGCTCCAGCCGAGCCAGAGCGCGGTCGCGGCGGCGAGCTTGGCGTCCCCGCCGCCGATCCAGCCGCGCGAGAAGAAGGCAAAGCCGACAACGAGAACCAGCGCGCCAGCGCCAAGATGCGCGAGAACGGCGTCAAGCGGCATCCCGGTCGCGAAGGCGAGACAGACAAAGCCGATCACGAGCAGGATCGAGACCCGGTTCGAAATGGTCATGGTCAGGAGGTCGCTCGAAGCCGCGAAGGCCATGAGCGCCGGAAACACCATCAATCTCGCGATGTCGAGCGCCATCTCTCCCACCATCGTTATCGGCGGATGGCGCTCACGAGCCGTTGCCGGCGCTCGTCTTCGCAAGCTCGCCCGGCACGTGGGAAAAGGTGTGCTTCAGCTGCGTGGCCAGCGAATGCGCGATCGTGATGATCGCCAGCGAAATGCCGGCGGCGATGAGCCCGTATTCGATGGCGGTCGCGCCGGACTCGTCCTGAAGGAAACGCTTCAAGAGGCTGCTCATGGCACGCTCCCAAGCTCGCACGCAACGTCTGAGCCCGGCATCCGCCGGCGCCGCCGTGTCCCGGCCGACCGGAACATGCCGCACCCTAGCCTGCCCGTCTTGCGCGCCCGTTAATTCCGCCGGTCGGCAAGCGCGGACCCGCATTGCCTGTGGGCTTGGTTAACGGGCGCTTTCTCGGCGGCGTAAACGGCGTCCCTCGCCGAGCCCATCGCCGCACGCGTCGCGGCTTTCCGATTTCGCCGACAGAGTCCGGCCCTCACGCGATCGGCAGCGCCGTGGTTGACTTGATCTTTTCCATGGCGAAGCGCGAGGTGACGTTCTTCAACGGCACCGCCGCGATGAGGCGTTTGTAGAACTCGTCGTAGGCGTGCATGTCGGAGGCGATCACGCGCAGCATGTAGTCGACGTCTCCGGCCATCCGATAGAACTCCATCACCTCCGGCATGGCGCCGACCGTCTTGGCGAAGCGGTCGAGCCATTCCTCCGAGTGGTCCGCAGTCTCGATCGAAACGAACACCGTAATCCCAAGTCCGATCTTGCCGGGGTCGACGAGCGCGACGCGCTTGGTGATCACGCCTTCGGTTTCGAGCTTCTGGATCCGCTTCCAACAAGGGGTCGACGAGAGGCCGACCCGGTGTCCGATCTCGGCCACCGACAGGGAGGCGTCGTCCTGCAGAAGAACGAGGATTTTGCGATCGATGGCGTCCATGCGGGTCAGGCCCGTGCGGGTGCTTCCCATGCGGCTCGGTCTCTAATCTCGTGAAACGAATTACGGCCCCCGCCTAGAATAATGTTTCAATCTAAAGCACTATGCGGCGATAAGAAAGATATTTCTTCTACGATTCAGGTCGGGGCGTTCTCGCGCAGGAGGCGCTCGACCTCGCCGCGCGGCGGCGCGGCCGCCCCGCCGCCGAAGCGCGTGCATTTGAGAGCAGCCGCCGCTGCGGCAAAGCGCAGCGCCAGGACGGGGTCGCCCTGCTCGATGAGAGCAAGCGCGAAGGCGCCGTGGAAGACGTCGCCGGCCGCGAGCGTGTCGACCGCATTTACCGCAAATGCGGGCACGTCGCCGCTTGCTTCGCCCGCGCGCCAGCGTATCGGGCCGGCTCCATCGGTGACCGCGAGAAACGGGCCGTCCCTGGTGCCGAGGCGAGCGAGGCCGGCGGCGAGGTCCTCACATCCGGAAGTCGCGATCAGGCCCGCACGCGAAAAGATTCGATGCGTTGCTGCGAGCGCCAGAGGATCGGTCGCGGCGGCCTGTTTCTCGATGTCGAGCACCACCGGCAGGCCGCGGCGGCGCGCCGCGGCGCAGATGGGCGCTGCGAACTCGGGGCAATGATCGTCCGCGAGCACGCCATCCACGTCGGCGACCAGCCGGTCGGGGTCGGCGACGCGCGCAGTGCGCAGCGTCTCGTCCCGATGAAAGGTGATGGTCCGCCCACCCTGGGCATCCACCAGGATGGCGGAGACGGGCGAAACGCCCCCGTCTACCCGGGCGCAGGCGCAGTCGACGCCCTCGGCGGCGAGGCCGGCCAAGATGCGATCCCCGATCGGATCTTGGCCCTTGCCGTCGCCGAGCGGTCCCGCGAAGCGGGCCGCGCCGCCGAGCCGGACGATGGCGATCGCCGCATTGCCGGCGCCGCCGCCGACCACCGAGACGAATTCGAGCGCCCTGGTCTTGGCGTCGCGCTCCGGGAAAGCGGCGACCCGGAACACCTGATCGAGTACGGCGATTCCCGTGCAGAGAATGCGCGGACGGCGGAATGCAGGCTTCCGCTCATCCGCCCGCACCGGCGTCCTCCACCCAGGCGCGAATGATGTGATGCGCGATCGCCCATGGGGGCGGCGTGGTCAGGTCCTCAGGATGATGGCGATTAAGCATCGCCGCCGCCTCGTCGCGCGCGAACCACCGGGCGTCCTCGAGCTCGGACCGGTCAACGGTGATCGCGGCCGAGAGCGCGTCCAGGTGGCAGCCGATCATGAGCGACATCGGAAACGGCCATGGCTGCGAGCCAAGATAGCGGACGCGACCGCACCGGATGCCCGTCTCCTCCTGCGTTTCGCGCCGGGCCGCCTCCTCGATGTTTTCGCCCGGCTCGATGAAGCCGGCGAGACAGGACCACATGCCCGGCGCAAAATGGGTTTGCCGGGCGAGCAGGCAGCGTTCGCCGTCGGTGGCGAGCATGATGACGACGGGATCGGTGCGCGGGAAATGGTGCGCCTCGCAGGCCGGACAGTCGCGTCGCCAGCCGCCTTCCGCGGGTTGCGTCGGAGCGCCGCATACCGAGCAGAAGCGGTGCCGCGCGTGCCAGAGCAGCAGCGCCTTCGCCGCCGCGAGGCCCGGCAAATGGGCGGCCGCGACGAGGCCTTGAACCGCGATGGAACGCAGATCGACGACAAGAAACTCGCGCCGCTTCAAATCGTCCGTCGCCGCGCGATCGAGCCCGATCGCGAAGCGCCCCGCGCCCGCGTCAAGTCCGAGCAGCACCCGCTCTTGCGCGGCGCCAAATGTCGCAGCCTCCGCCAAGGCGAACAGCGGATCGGCGAACGCGCCGGCTTTGCGCAGGAGAACCGATTCGCCGACCAGAACATAGGCGCGGCTGTCGCCATGCGTCTCCAGCGCCGCGCGCCAGCCGACATCGTGCCGCCTGCCGGACTTGCGCTCGATCTGTCCGCCGGTGAAAGCCAGATGAACCCTGCCTGCGAAGTCGGGGTAACGCGACATCGATTACTTCCGCACGCAAGCCGCTTTTCCGCCGGGACGCGCCGCGTTCCTGGGAAACCGGTTGCGCATCGCCGCTGCCATACCACGCGACGATGAGGACGCCTACTCGGAGGCGACCCAAATCCGGCGGCGCAGCTCGCGGATGAAGGCCTCGACCTCCTGCGGATCGTGGTCGATCGCCGGCGCCTGGCCCCACACGGGCTTCGGCCAGGCGACGTCGCTCGTGCGTCGGGCGATGATGTGCACGTGCAATTGCGACACGACATTGCCGAGCGCGGCGATGTTGAGCTTGTCGCAGGCGGTGACCGTCTTGAGCGCGCGGGCGACGCGGGCGATTTCGGTCATCAGTTGCGCCTGCTCGACCTCGTCGAGATCGATGATCTCGACGGCGTCGCGGCGGGGAACGAGCAGCACCCAGGGATAGTTCGCGTCCTTGATCACGAGCACGCGCGACAACGGCAGATCGCCGATAGCGATCGTATCCTTCTCGAGCTGCGGATGCAGCGACCAGCCGGGCTTTACCATAGGGCGGATTCTACGGGATAATCGTCCGGCTTCAAACCACGGCGGGCCTCGTCGGAGGTCCCGCCGTAACGGGTCCGCTGCCGCCTCCGCGCGCAAGTTGACCCGCCGAAAAGTCACAGCTTCGTGAACGTGAAGGCGCAATACGATGCGGACTATTCCGGATTTGCAGTACTTACATAGGATGCTTGTTTCGGTGGCAAGAATAACTTGCAAATGCAGCGCGCTCATGGGGGCGCGCCCGCCGAGGAACAACTCATGTGGCGCGAGACGATCGAGACGAGCACCTTCGCAAGGTGCCACTTCTGCAGCGAGATCATCGTCGCTGAGCCGACTCCGGCGATTGCCCAGCAATGCGACGGGTGCGGCGACGGCGGCGCGCATGCGCAGCCCATGAACGATAACTACTTCGATGTCGTCATGCGGGTGCGCCGCCCCGCGCAGCCTCGGCCCGCCGCCTAGCAGCCCGGTGATGAAGTCGCTGTGGATCAGAGCGTGTCTGGTGCGATGACGATGACGAGCATGGCCGGAGCGCCGTCGATGACGGCGAGGAGAGCGAAAGCCAGCGCAACATCGGTTTGAATGATGAACAAAAGGGCGTTCTTGGCGCCGGCGGCCTCCCTCGGCGTGCCGCGCCCGAACAGTGCGCGCATCAGAATGCCGAGATTGAACCCCGCGACATGGATCAAGTAGC
>DASUPI010000388.1:0-10269 GCA_036281135.1 Rhodoplanes sp.
TGAACGTCCTGCTCGATCGAGAGATTGTTGACGACCGAGAAGGCCGGCGGCTTCAGTCACACACCTTCGTCTCGGCCATTCGCGGACGCGCTGCGGATGGTCCAAGGCCGGCAAGGCCGCGGTGGCCGGCGCGCGCTCCCCCATCCGCGTCAAGCGAGGCCTTCAAGCCGGTCGGCAAGCTGGTTGAGCTCCCACTCTCGGGCGAGCGCCGCCGCCTTGGCCCATGTCGGCTTTTGAACGGCAAGGCGCGGCAACGGCGCCTTGGCATCCATGGTGGCGATCGATCGGAACAGCCGCAGCCTCTCGGCCAGCGTGGGGAAGCGGCCGGCCTTGAGGGCATTCTCCAAGCTCCCATACGTCCGCAGCAGCTGCGCTGCGCCGGTCGGGCCCACACCCGGCGCGCCCGGCAGTTTGTCGGACGGATCGCCGCGCAGCGCGATGAAATCCGGCACCTGCTTGGGATCGACGCCGTATCGCGCGCGGACCTCGGCGGGACCGATGCGCGCCATCTCACCTGCGCGCACCGGGCACAGGATGGTCGTGCTCTCGGAGGCGAGCTGGAAGGTATCGCGATCGCCGCTTGCGACGAGGATGGTTCCGCCCCGTCGCTCTTCGGCGGCAACGGCCGACGCGAGGAAATCATCCGCTTCGTAGCCGGGCCGTTTGGCATTTGCAAAGCCGCACGCGGCCACGAATTCCGGCAGGAGCGCGAGCTGTTCCAGCAAGGCGTCGTCGAACTGCCGCCCGCTCTGATAGGCCGGAAACGACTCGTGACGATAGGTGGGAACCTCCAGCGTGTCCCAAGCGACCAGCACTGCGCGCGGCTGCTCCGCGCGGTAGAGCCGCAGCAGAAAATTTGCGAAGCCGAGAATCGCGCCGGCAGGTCTGCCGCCGCGTCTCAAGATCGTTTTGGGCAGCGCGTGATAGGACCGGTGCGTAAACGAATCCCCGTCGACTGCCAGCAGCGGCCGGCGGCCGGGCAAGGCATTTGCCGGAACCGCGCTCCGCGCGCCGGCATCTTGTGCGTGCTTCGCACCGGCCTCGGGCGAAGTCCGGACCGAGTTCACATCATCGCGCAGCACGATCCAGGCCGGCGCGTGATCGCTCGCGCCGTCCTTCGCTCGCACATCTCGGTCCACGCCCGCATCGACAAGGCGCGCCGCCGATTGCGCGCTCAGCAGCAGATGATCGATGCGCAGCCCGCCATCGCGTGGCCAGCGGTTCCGCATGTAATCCCAGTAGGTGTACATCGGCGCATCAGGATGCCGTGTGCGGATTGCGTCGACCCAGCCCTGGTCGAGAATTCGCTGGAAAAGCCGCCGGCTTTCCGGCTGGAGAAGCGCATCCTTCGCGTAGGACTTCGTCGGATAGATATCCTGATCCGTCGGCACCACGTTGTAATCGCCGGCAAGGACGACCGGCACGCCAGCGGCATAAAGCTCTGCGGCATGCGCGGCGAGGCGCTCCAACCAGGCGAGCTTGTAGTTGAATTTTGGTCCGGGCTGCGGGTTTCCGTTCGGCGCGTAGAGCGACGTGATGATCACGCCATTCACCGCCGCCTCGATGTACCGGCTCTGCGTGTCGGCGGGATCACCGGGCAGGTCGGTCCGCGTAACGACGGGTTCGCGACCCCGCGCAAGAATAGCCACGCCGTTCCACGACCTTTCGCCCCGCCAAGCGGCGCCGTAACCCGCTTTCTCAATCGCGGTTTTCGGAAACTCCGAATCCGCCGCCTTCAGCTCCTGAAGACAGATGATGTCGGGCTTGGCCGCGCGCAGCCAATCGAGGAGATTGGCGAGGTGCTTGTTAATGTTGTTTATGTTGAACGTCGCGATCTTCATGCAGGCGCGCAGCCCGTTACCTCAAATTCGCATCGGGCTGGCGCGATTCCTGGCAAGCCGAACCGGCCCGAAAGGCGCTAGACGACAGAGGCGGCGGCGCGGGCGAAGGAACTCTCGGCAGAACGGCCGGGCTCGAGGATCAGTTTTTCGCCATTCACTCGCACGACCAGCGGCTCGCCCCGCTCAAGCGTGGCGCTGAAAACCTGGCGCTGTGAATCGATCCGGACACGGAGAAGGCGCCGGCGCCACTGAATGGGGAACGCCAGCGATCGCCAGCTCTCCGGCAGGATCGGATCGAAGGCGAGTTCCTCGCCCAGCGTTCTGAACCCGGCGAAGCCCAGAATTGTCGCCATCCAGAGACCGCCGAGCGCGGCGATGTGGACGCCGCCCGCGCTGCTGACCGTCGGCGAATCGAGATCGATATCCGCGGTCTGATGAAGATAGCGTCCGGCCAGATCGGTCTTGCCGATACGGGCCGCGACCAGCGCATGCAGCGCCGGGCTGAGCGTGCTGCCATGTCCGCAGCGCGATTCGTAATAGGAGAAATTACGCAGCGTCGTCGTCCGATCATAGTGCTCCGGCAGAAGTGCGAGCAGCGCGACGACGTCCGCCTGCTTGACCACCTGCGACCCCGCCGTCCGTGCACGCCCTAACACGACGTCCATCGGGGCGGTGCGCGAGGCATAGGCGCTGAGGTCGATGTCTTCGAGACCGAAATAGCCGGCGCATTGTTCGATCATCCCGGTGCCGGGATCATAGCCGCGTACGAGCCCATGCGCGACCTCGGCCCAGTGATCAAGCTCGGCTTGATCGAGCGCGAGTCGCTCTCGCATCGTTTCGTCATGATCGGGCCACCGCTCCGCGAGCGTTTGGATCGCCTCGAGGCCCCGCTCGATGTTCCAGGCCGCCATGACATTGGTGTAGGCGTTATCGTCGATCGTTTCGTGGTACTCGTCGGGTCCGATGACGCGGCGGATGTGATAGCGCCCGTCGCTTTCGAGCGCGGCCCGGCTCGCCCAAAACCGGGCCGTCTCGATGAGGATTTCTGCGCCGCCCGCCAGGAAGAATTCGTCGTCGAGCGTTGCCTGCCAGTATTGCCAGACGGCGTAGGCGATATCGGCGCTGATATGGTGTTCCTCGAGACCGCATAGGACGGGGATGATGCGGCCTTCGGAGTCGATGACCTTCTCTGGCGTGGTCTCCTCGCCGGTGTCGGTCGACTCCCATGCATAGAGCGCGCCCCGATAGCCCAGCTTCGCCGCTTTGGCGCGCGCGCCCGGCAACGTATGAAAGCGGTACATCAGCAGAGCGCGCGCCGCCTCGGGCCAGGTGAATACGTAGAACGGCAGGAGATAGATTTCGGTGTCCCAGAAGACGTGACCGAGATAGGCGTCGCCAGTGAGCGCACGCGCGCCGATCGACACGCTTTCGTCGTCCGGATTCGCCACACTGATCAGATGATAGATCGCGAAGCGCAGCGCCTTCTGGATTTTGGGATCTCCCTCGATCTCTACGTCCGAGAGTCGCCAACGTTCGATCCAGGCGCGGTCATGCGCATCGAGAACCGCCGGCCAGCCCGCCGCGTGGGCTCGCCCGATTGCCTGCGCGGCGCGCCGCTCGGTCCCGCTCGCGTCCGCGCCGCCTTTCGCAAAGGCCGCCAAGCGAACGAAGCTGGCCGTCTGGCCCGCTTCCTGCTCCCACGACCATGTCCATTTCAGCGCGCCTTCATGATGGGTCGCAACTGGCTGTTCTAGCTGCAGGCCTGCGCGCGCCGCAATCGCAAGCGTCTTTCCGCTCTCGGCCGTGCGCCACAACGCGGCGTCCCGTCCGATGCGGAGCAGGTCGAGCGCCGACCCGGTATATTCGAACGAAGCTTCGAGCCGTACCCTCGCGGGCTCGCCCTCGACGGAAAGCCGCAGCAATTGAACCGCAAGCGCACGATCGGCGAGCGACACCGCGCGCAATGTCTGGATCCGGACGAGAGCGCCTGCGGGCTGTCTTTGCACCCAGTTGGTCAGGAGCATTCCCCGTCGCAAATCGAGCGTGCGGCGATGGATCTGCAATTCGCCGGAACGCAGGAGGAGCAACTGATCATTGACCCAGATACGCAGCCGCAGCCAATCGGGCGCCGGCACCAGGCCAGGCACCGGCGGCAACACATTCGGCGTGTCGAACAGGCCGGCGACGTAAGTTCTCGGCCACGACGCCCAGGTCAGGTGATGCTGGTAGGTGACCCAGGTCGCACCGCGGCTGATCGCGCGCGAGGCGCGGACCCCAAGCAGCCCGTTTCCGATCGCGAAGCTGGCCTCGATCTCGGCCTCGCGCGCGGGGTCGTAGTCGCTTTCAACCAACTGCCATGCGGGATCGGCGGTGGGCGCGAGCCAGCCGTCCAGGCGATCGCTCGCTGATGTCTCTGCGTCCATGGCGGGCCTCACAAACGTCGAACCGGGAGCGTACCGGCCAGCAGCGGATCGATCGCCACGTCGTCGAGGCTGCTGACGACGAGATCGGCGCCCGACGCAGTCAGCATCGCCTCGTCATGCAGCCGCGCTATCCCGATCGCCTTCATTCCCCCGTTCTTGGCCGCAGCGACGCCGGCCGGCGCGTCCTCGACAACGACGCAGTCGGCAGGATCAACCGCGAGCGCCGCGGCCGCCAACAGAAAAAGGTCGGGTGCCGGTTTGCCCTTTTCGACATCGTAGCCGCAGACATTCGCCGCGAAGCAGTCGACCAGCATCGTCCCCTCCGCCGGCTCGCCTGCTTCGTGCATCGATGCCGGCCTCGCGCGCACCGGGATCTGCTTCATCATGTCGTTCGCATTCTTCGAGGACGAGGCGGCCGCGAGCTGGACATCCCGCCGCCGGAGTTCGCTCACCAGACGCAAGGCGTCCGGAAACGGCTCGAAGGCGCCTTCGGCGATCAGTTTCCTGAACCTTTGCTGCTTTTCGCGCGCATAAACGACCGCTCGGGTCTCCGCGTCGGGGAATCCGAAATGATCGAGGATCGCGAAAGCGCCGCTCAGACGCGGCTTGCCGGCGGCAAACTGCTGATAGGTCGCCGTGTCGAAAGCCTCGGGTCGGTACCGAGTATGCGGAACGACCTCGCGCCATCTGCCGCGAGCCAATTGCGCAAGCGCCTCTTTCCAGGCGCGCTCATGTGGCGAATCAACCAGAACGCCGTCGACGTCGAACACTACAGCAGAACGCATCGGACCCGCCCCTTCTCTCTGTAAGATCACTCTTGGAGCGACGGAGCGTCTGTTGCGGTGCATCGGCCCAACAGCTCGCTCCCGATTGACTGCTCGTCCGCGCCAGTGCGGAATGCACTGATCGCGTCGCCGCATTCCTCCGGCGCGATGTGCGCCGGGTCAGTACGAACTCCACTCACTCCCCTTGTCCGGGCCTTGTTCCCGCAGACACCCTCGAGGATCTTCAATCCGGACGTATCGCGATACACGATTCCGAAAGGCGCCATCCGCAGCGGCGGTCGATGGTGTTGAGCTCATGGACTGGGAACCAGAGACCGGGCGGGATGTTCCATCGCAGCACCGACGCTTCCAACGCCGCGGCGGACAGAGCTTGGTCGTCTGCCCGAGCCCATGCAGGAAGAACTGAAGCGGAGCGTGCCCGAGCTCAACCTGCGCGTGGCGCCCGGCAAGATGTCGGCCGACTGCATCCACGAGATCCTGAGCCCTACTCAGTCGCGCTCGGCCATGCGAACGAGTTCCGCAGCGCATCGGCGACGGCACGCGCTCGCACTCCGTCGCGTCCCACATCCCCGTTCTTCTCAAAATAGGCAGTGGCTGACCTTCGCGGACGCAAGCGACGCCGGAACACGATGTAAGCGGAGCGCCCCGGGGATGAATCAGGGTCGCGCGGAGAGCCGGTCGAAGTCGGCGAGCACGGCGGCGATCAGTTTCTGCCTGCGCGGGTCCTGCGCAACCGGCGTGGCTTGGAGGAGATTCAGGAGATATCGCGCTTTCTCGGCTGCTTCGGCCCAGTCCGCGGCCGGCGCCGCAAGCAAATGAGCCTCCAACTCGTCTTGGCGAAGCCGTAGCGCTTTCTCATTGGATGCGACTTCGGCCACCAGCCGACGAAGCTCGGTGGCCTTCTGGGCAGCCATTCCACGGCGCTGATCAAGGTCGATTGGCTTTTCCGTCATGCCGGGTGCCTCCTCGTCGGGTCGGCGTGATCAGCTTGGATTTTTTTCTTGGCGGCGCGCGTGCGGCTACAATCGCCAACGGGCATTCCGCGTCAGCGGTTACGCCGCGACAGCGGCCCGTCGCCGCAGCGGATACTCGGCGCTGTCGTAAAGGAGGCGAATTCCATCGCGGTCGTATCGGGTCTCGTCGACTTCGAGATAAGCCCCGAGCAGGAGCTCGGACTGAACCTCCTCGATCGCGAAGCGGACGGCCTGCGCAGCGTGCGTAAACCGCCTGTACTCCATCGGCCGGCTGCGGGAATTCTTTCTCTTGGCGAAAAACAGCTCTGCTTCGGCGCGGTAATTGAACGGGATCATGGCCACCAACAAGTGTTTGCGGATGCGAGACGGCAGCATCTGCGAATAAAACGCAAAACGCTTAGAATGTCATCATTCCAACGTTAGGAGAATATACGATCTAATGAGGAAAAAACCAGCCTTCGCAAACGGTCTTTTTCAATCAGCGGAGACTTATTTTATAGACGAACGATGCGGGACAGCGTATTCGTACTGATGCGGCGGCATTTGAACGACCTGCACGTCTTTGTGGATCGCGATTTTCGGCGTCGTAGCGCGCTAATTGTGTACGATGCGCGCGCCGTTTTCAGACGTTTCTGCCAGGATCGCTGGAAGTGGCTGTTCGGGTCGTCGGCCGACAATTTTAGCCGACCCGGGCGCGACATTCCGGTGTGCGTGATTGCGAGCGATATGGCGCGCTTTGCGCCTTCCATCCGCACGAGAAGGCATATGAGCGAATTCAACGTAACGCTGGCACGCATCGAAGCAGTCGCGGAAGACGAGCAAGGCACGCAGGTCTGCGCCGTGTTTCTGATCGAACGCGGCCCCATCGGCTTCCACGTTCCGATCTATCTGTTCGCTCGCGACTTCGACAATACCGAGATGGTTCAAGTCGCGAAGAATTCGCTGTATCGGATGTTCGAAGATCTCGCCGACCAGAGCAAAGTCTGGGAGCTTTCACCCACTGAGCTCGAACGCCTTGCGAAGATGAACGTGCGTTGAGTCGAGTAACGTCTCGCGCGCCTTTGCAAGCTTGATTGGCGACAAAGCAAGACGCTTTCGAACATCGAGCGATCGGGGGCAACCATCGTGATAGGCTGTCTTGGTCGTGAGCAGGAGGTAAGTTTTGGATACGATGCCGCCTGATGACCGAGTTGCCGCCGCCGCCGCCGCCGGAGCCTTGGCGGGACAGGCGGGAGCGATAGCGCGGATCTTGGCGCGCTACCGCGAACCGAGCCATTTTCGGAGCGCCGTCGAGATCGCAACAACCATCCTGCCGTTTGTTCTGCTTTGGGCGACCATGTGGTTCGTGCTTGACCTCGGCTACTGGATCGGTCTCGTGCTTGCCGTTCCCGCCGCCGGCTTTCTCGTGCGCCTGTTTATGATCCAGCACGATTGCGGGCACGGCGCGTTCTTCCGGCAGCGTCTGGCGAATGACTGGGTCGGGCGCGTGATCGGCGTGCTGACGCTGACGCCCTACGATTGCTGGCGGCGCGCGCATGCGATCCATCACGCGACCTCGGGCAATCTCGATCGGCGTGGCGTCGGCGACATCGACACGCTGACCGTGAACGAATATCGGTCGCGGTCGCGCTGGGGTCGGTTGCGCTATCGCATGTACCGGCATCCGTTCGTGATGTTCGCAGTGGGGCCGGCCTATCTCTTCTTGTTGCAGCAGCGCGTGCCGGTCGGATTCATGCGCGCCGGCTGGCGGCCGTGGCTCAGCGCGATGGCCACGAATCTCGCCATCGTTCTTGCCAGCGCGACGGTGATCTGGTTCGTCGGCCTTGGCCCCTTCTTGCTCATCCATCTGCCGATCACGCTGCTCGGAGCCTCGATCGGAGTCTGGCTGTTCTACGTGCAGCACCAGTTTGCCGAGACGTCCTGGGCGCATGACGACAGCTGGGACGTGCACGAAGCGGCGCTGCGCGGCAGCTCGCATTACGATCTTCCTGTCATCTTGCGCTGGTTCACCGCGAATATCGGCATCCATCAAGTGCACCATTTGTGCAGCCGGATTCCGTTCTACCGCTTGCCGCAGGCGCTTCGCGACCACCCCGAACTCGCGTGGATCGGCCGCATCACTCTCGGGGAAAGCCTGCGCTGCGTGCGGTTGACGCTGTGGGATGAAACAAGGCGCCGCCTCATCTCGTTTCGCGAATTGCGGACGAGCGGCGCGGACGGTTCGCGGGCCGATGCGCCTCGCTCGGAGCCGGCGACGGCAAGTCGAACTGGGGGATAACGCGCGGAGTGGTCGGGCTGAAGACGGCATGGGCGGATTTGCCTTGCAAAAGCCGTCCTTCGCCATTAGCTTCGATCATCGACATTTGGCCGGACGATCGGGCCGTTTCGCCTTTGCTACGCGCTAGGCGCTGGTTCAGACCCTCTCCAAACATCGATGAGCCGAGTTCGAGGCGCGCGCGGTTGCGCGCTTCGGTCTCAAATGCATCAGCGTTAGCGAAAGGCTAGTTACCATGATGAAGGGCACGGTAAAGTTCTACAACGACCAGAAGGGCTTCGGCTTTATTCAGCCGGACGACGGCGGCAAGGACGTGTTCGTCCACGCCACCGCTCTGGAGCGCGCCGGTCTGCGCGGGCTGCACGAGGGTCAGAAGGTTTCCTTCGACACTCAAGTGGACCGCCGTTCCGGCAAGACCGCGGTCGGCCAGATCCAAGCTGACTGAGCTGCACGAAACCGTGCAGCCGATCAGATGATCGGTTCAAGCCGCCCCTTCAGGGGCGGCTTTTCTTATCCAACTGACCGTGCGCCCTCAGCTCATGCGGCCGAGATGCCGCATCAAGATCATGCGCGAGCCAGCGAACGGGTGGTGAGGGAAGGGGGGCCGCGAGCGTGGCGAGCTGGAGCGTCGCGGCAGCGTGGCTGTTTAGCTTTATTCCAACGAGACGATAGTTTGCACCCGCTAATGAGGTCCGTTCAGCGTAAATTTGCTGATCACTGGCAAGGATTCGATCCAGGCGCCGGTGGACCGATCGCGCTCCCGCCTGTGGCAGGAAAGGGGCGCCCAATGGCCAAGACGGACAACATCCGTGATTCGTATCACTTGTGCGCCGATTCGCGAGATCTGATCGATCAATCCGCTGTGCTGATCTCCGGCTCAGGAGTCGCCTGCGCCGGACACAAGGATCAGATCGCGAAAAGCAGAAAAGCCGTTGAAAAAGCCGCGAGCAGATTACGCGCACCCGGGTGAAACAACGCCTGCGATGCGCGCACCCGCGACTACTCGACGCGATAGAGCGTCCCGTACTCTTTCGCGGCCTCGCGCAGCAGCTCCTTAATCTCGTTCGGTCCGACTGCATCGACGCTTCCGAGACTGCGTCCGGGGGCGCCGGTCTTGTACACCCGGATTTCGTAATCCGCGGTCACGTTGATCGAGTATTTCGGTCCGTCATAGCTCTGGCCGGACGGGCAATCCGTTTGCACGAACCAGAAATCGCGTTGCGGATGGTTCGTGGAGCGCCGATCAAGGTTCAGATCGTGCCGCAACGCAGCGCCGGACCCCTCCATTTCTTCATCGGCCAGCTTCAAGCCTGGCTCGAGAACCGTCTCGACCCATGCGACGCCGCGCTGAAACGGGTCGCTTTTATTGAACGACTCTTGAACGCGGTTGCGGCCGGCAAGAAACGCGTCGACAATGTCTGACATACGAAACCCCTATGTTTGGAAAACGAGGATCGTGGCGGTGCTGTTACCGGTCACGAAGCCAACGGCCCCATTCCTTTGCGGCCGAATAGAACGCAATTACAAAAGGAAGGCGTAAACGTCTTAAGATTGTCGTTGAGTATTGCTTATATAGGAACAGTGGGACCGGAAAACAAAGGCATCATGGGGACTATTCGCCTAAATTGGCGGATAACGAAGAAATTGGTCCTTAGGATTATGTTCCTGCGGGCGCGAATCTGAGCGCTGGCTGCTGTGCGGTGTTCCCCGAGGCATGCTTGCGCCGAACCTTCCCCGTCTCCATATTATAGTTTGGGACGCTTTTGCTTGCTCGGCTGAAGCCGAGCAAGCGTCCGGTCGAAAACCACCAAACGTCGCAAACCACCAAACGGAGTGATCGCATTGCATATCAGCACCAAGGCTGCGCAGGAGCGCGCCGAAGCAAGCTTCAAGAAGAAAGAAAAACAACTTGAAGAGGGGCAGAAAGCGCGCGCGGAGTACGAGGCGCATTCGGTTGCAACGCGGGAAAAG
>DASUPI010000389.1:0-2684 GCA_036281135.1 Rhodoplanes sp.
CGACCGCAGGCGGTGCCGTGCCGTTGCCGGTACCAAAAACATCGGCGGCCCCGCCCTCGAGCTGCGCCTTCCATGTTGTGATTTGATTGGGGTGGACGTCGAACTGCTCCGCAAGCTCAGCCAGTGTTCGATCGCCCTTGATCGCGGCTATCGCAACCCTCGCCTTGAAGGCCGGTGTGTGGTTCCGGCGCGGTCGTCGTTGCATGGTCTCTCCTGATTCGCAGGCCATTAGCGTGCCCGCCGTCAGGCAGAAACTCCACCTATCGCCCTGTGCAGATTTGCAGGGCCAGCTCTTAAGTCATTCCGGCCGGCCCGCGAGGGCCGGGCCAATTTCTATGTGCCGATCATTTTTGCACTGCAGCAACCAAAGTTCTCCGGCAGCGTTATTGGTTCGTCATCCAATTCCGGGCGTCATGACAGCGGACGCTCCCCCCTTGCGAAAAGTATCAGATACCATTGTGCGCCTGGCGGCATGGCGCGCGCAGCAGTCCTCTCACCTCTCCGACTTCATCGGTCCTGATCGAGCGCCCTCCGGGCGATCCGACCGCGCCGGTTCACGGGGAAGAGGTGTCCGATCTGGAGATCACGGGTCCTGACCCACGACAAGAAAGCAAGGCGCGTGGCTGGTGTGCTATCGGCGCATTTGCGACGCACAGGAAACGCGCATCGCCTCCTCGGCACCGTCCTCGATCTGGCCGAGCGCCGCCCGGGCGGAACAGGCGCGAAAGCGAGCTCGTGCTGGAGACGGACTCTGACGGCCTCATCGAGCCTTCGGCACGCGCGCGTCTGGGAACGCACGGAGCTGGCATCCGTTGGTATAAATGACGCAGATGTTTAAGAGGTGAATGCATGAATCAAGAGCATATTTGGATTGTCATCGGCCTCCTCACAGTGGCCGTGGCTATGGCTGTGTATTTTTTTGCGCGCGCAGCGGAGCGCAGAAATCCCCCTATCGGCAAGTTTCTGGATGTGAGCGGCGTTAGACTACATTATATCGAGCGAGGCTCCGGTCCTGTGCTCGTTCTGCTTCACGGCAATGCTGTCATGTTGCAGGACTTTGTCACCGCCGGCATTGTCGACGCCGCGGCTGCGAACCACCGGGTAATCGCCTTTGACCGCCCGGGCTTCGGCTATAGCAGCCGCCCTCGCACGACGATCTGGACGCCTGTAGCTCAGGCGAAACTCCTGGCCGAGGCGCTTCGCCAGCTCGGCGTCGAGAGCGCCGTCGTCGTCGGCCATTCATGGGGCACCCTCGTCGCGGTGGCGCTCGGCCTCAACCATCCGCAAATGGTAAAATCGCTCATTTTACTGTCTGGATTTTATTTTCCACGCTTCCGACTTGATGTGTTGTTCGCTTTGCCTCCGGCCCTTCCCATTATCGGTGACGTTCTGCGCTATACCGTTTCGCCGATATTTGGGGCGCTTCTGCTGCCCCTAACTCTTCGAATAATGTTCGGTCCGCCGGAAGTCCCGCGAAGGTTCAAGGAGCAGTTTCCGCTGGCGATGATACTGAGGCCATGGCAAATCCGCGCCGCAGCGGCAGAAGGTGCTCTTATGATCCCGTCAGCGATGCAGCTTCGGCCTCGTTACCCCGAATTGAAAATGCCCGTTGCCATCATGGCAGGCACTAAAGATCGTATCGCCAATATCGATCGGCAGTCCGCACGCCTGCACAAGGAACTAACGTCGTCGCGCTTCGAAGCGGTGAGCGGCGTGGGCCATATGATCCATCACATTGTCCCGGAAAAGGTTCTCTCGAATATCAGCGTATAGGGTATGAAGCAGCGATGTGTCGCGTTCGATTGGCGGGGGCATTCCCGATCGGGCTGGCGGTACGGTCCGCTCAACGCCGGCAAAGGCGCGCCTCGCCGACGTGATCGAGGACGCCGGCACAAGGCGCTGCGCTACATCTACGACATTCGGCGATGGCTGGGAGCACATCGTCAAGATCGAGCGCCTCGGCGATCCCGAGCCGGGCGTCGCCTATCGCGGCTGATAGAGGCGCGCGGTCGCTGTCCTCCCGAGGACGTCGGCGGCCCCTGGGGTTATGGCGAACTGCTCGAAGCGATCGCCCATCTCAAGCATGAGCGATTCGCCGAGTTCTAGAAGTGGATCGCCCACGACTTCGATCCGCATGTCGTCGAATCGCTCGCTGACGAGGTCGTAGCCTCGTGTTGCGGAAGCAGCCTCCAAGCGGCCTGCCGCGCGTGGCCGCGGTCCTCTCGGGGATGCTCACCATGCAGGTGGAGCAGAGGGTAACGCGAGCATCGAAACCTGCATCCCGGGACCGGCGAGTGGTTGTCGGACAGACCACGAAAGCCGCCTGATCCGCGCTGCGCCGGGAGCCGTTACGGGCCGCGCTCAGCTGATCTGCGACGCCGATCGGAGGCACCGATTGCGATTCTCACGAGGGCGCCGGGGCTCGCGGCAAGCGGATCGATCGGTGGGCAGGCAAGCGCCTCGTCCATAAAAAAGAGGAACATTCATTTACGCACTCGGTTGACCCGCAGGGCCGGCCGATGTCTCGCCGGCCCGTGATCGCGGAGAGGGCGCCATGTATCATCACGTCAAGAAGCTTATGTACACGGTCCGGGTTGACGAGCCCGATCCGCGCTTCGGCAACATGCTGCTGGAGCAGTTCGGCGGCGCGAATGGCGAACTCGCCGCGGCCATGCAGTATTCGA
>DASUPI010000390.1:0-2636 GCA_036281135.1 Rhodoplanes sp.
TGAGGACTGATCGATCTCTTGGCAAAGATGCTCCGATCCATCGCGCCATCCAGCACGTGGGCCGCATCATATCTGCGCCCGTCCTCGGCGGACTTCATCACCATTATTCCAGAATCTGATTTTCGGTACAGACAAGGAGCAGAACGTCCGCATGACCCGCGCCTTCTCCTGGGCCTTGCCGACATAGAGCACACCTTCGCTCACAAAAACAACAAGAGTGTCACCCCAGTGAGCATTGCCCATGCGCGCCGCGCCATTTGTCCACCCGCCATTCGGCAATGCCGCGCCGCCCAGTATTTGCGAGGATCAGCGCGCTGAAATCGCCGGAAGCAAGGCGTGCCGTTACGGCGGTTATCATTTTCGTACGGGCTGACTGCCCGTTAACGAGACATTCACCTTTAGGCCCATCTTATGGCAAGACCGAGAGAGAATTACCCTCTTGTCGCACCAATTCCTACTCAATTCCGCCGAGGTGGACCTCCACGGAAGGGACCAAAGCCAGCCGAACAAGCGGAAAACAGCGGAGCAATAGATGACCAAGACTGCCAACTCTTCGATACCTGCGAACAAGAACGCCAAAGACTTTCCCGAGCTCTCTTCCTTCTCTCGCGAAATCGGGATTGCCGCGGTCGCGGCCGCAGTGCGCTACCAGCGCATGCCGGCGTCTGATGACAATAAGACGAAAGAGTCAGGTGAAGCGCGGCCCGAGATGCATGTCGGTGCTGGCCTGCTGGCTCGCTGGGATACAAGCACGAGAGTTTGCGCGAGCGATGAGCGCGTCCCCGTGCTGTAGCGGAAGGGTTCGGCTTGCCGCTCCAGGGATTCGCTCGCTTCGCGCAGCGACCGGCAACTTTAAGTCGGCTTTTACACAATGGGCCGAACTATGGAAGGACGCCTGCGGATCGGGGGGCACATTGTTCGACATACGCGCCTTGAGGGTCATTGCCACCTTGCTCGCGCTGATCGCGACGGGTCCGGCGCGCGCTGCCGAATGCCCGGGAAAGCCGGACGCGCTCGGCACCAGCCGCACTTTGGTAATTGACCCGACCGAGCATATCCGCCTCGGGATGATGCAATATCCCGAGACGCTGCCACTTGGCGACCATGAGGTCGTCCTGACCTTCGACGACGGCCCGCTGCCGCCCTACACCACCCGCGCTCTCGACATTCTCGCTTCCGAATGCGTCAAGGCGACCTTCTTCCTCGTCGGGCGGATGGTGAAGGCCTATCCCGAGACGGTACGCCAGATCCATGCGGCCGGACATTCCATCGGCACGCATAGCAATTCCCATCCGTTCACCTTCCATCGCATGACGCAGCAACAGGCGGATGCGGAGGTCGAAGGCGGGATCACAGCCGTCGCCGCCGCGCTCGGCGATCGCAACGCGGTTGCGCCCTTCTTCCGCATTCCCGGGCTCATGCGCGGCGACACGATCGAGCGCTACCTCGCCAGTCGGTCACTGATGACGTGGAGCGCCGATTTCCCGGCCGACGACTGGCTGCACATCTCGGACAACGAAATCGCGGCGCGGGCGCTGCAGCGGATCGAGGCCAGGGGCCGCGGCATGCTGCTCCTGCATGACATCAAGCCGGCAACCGTGTTGGCGCTCCCGATCATCCTGCGCGAACTAAAGAGCCGTGGCTACCGCATCGTCCATGTCGAGCCGACGACGCCAGAGCGCGCGAAGACGGTGACGCTGCCCGCCCAATGGCTGGTTCGCGGGAACGGCCGATGGCCGTTGCCGGAACTGAGCATCAATGTTCTGCTCGCCGAGGCTGTCCTGCCCGCCCCTGCGCCAGCTAGCTTCGGGCTGGCCGGTTCATTCTTGCCCGGGGACGCGGTCGCTCTGCCGCGCACATGGAGGTACCTTGTCGGCCGCGGGGAGGTCCCGCTGCCCCCTGAGTCGCCGTGGTCGCGCCTGCAACCTCGTGCCGAGCCGATCATCGCATCCGCGCGCGCCGAAGAGGTCGTCTTTCCAGCGCACCGAGTCTATGTTGCGTCGGCCGGCCTCCAGGACCCATGGCGGCGACCGTTCGCAACCGCTGACATTATGGGATTCTCGTTCCCGTTCAAGCTTTCGCCGATGTAGTGGAATGTAGTGGGCGAAAGGCTTGACCGTTCTGCGCGTGGCGGGGTAGGTGAAGCGGTGCTCGCCGCCGGAACAACGTGTGCCATCTTTCGTGGAGTTCCCCGACATCGAGACCGCGCAGTCGCGCGATCTCATGGTTGAGCGCCTCTCCTTCCGGCACCGCCGGATCGATCACCACGCGCGGCATGACACTCAGACTGATCTTCTACAGTTCGAATCTGCAAGGCATTGACCGGGCAGCAAAAATCGCGCCGGAAAAAACGGCTTGGCACTACATTTTGGTCGATTGGTTGGGTTGGGCGGGCTCAGCCGGTCGTTGCGCGGCAACGTGATGCGGCCATAGTTGAGCAGCGGCAGCAGGTCGCGGAACAGATCGGACTTGGTCGCCTTGCTGACTTCATAAATATGCCGCGCTTTTGAAACAGCTGGCGCTAGCTGGCGCGGGAATTCGCCGGCGTAGTGGTCACCTGTGACTTTCAACTATCTGGCTGTGGTATTCGCCGTCTGCGCGATGTGAGCTTCCTGAGTGAGCCGGGCGCGACCCTC
>DASUPI010000391.1:0-14149 GCA_036281135.1 Rhodoplanes sp.
GCCGCCTTCGGGCGGAACGGCAAGATCGGGCCGCAATTATTGCCTCTTATCAAACGAAATCATCGCGCCTGATGGTTGACACCAGCCCGCCACAAGGCTCGCCTAACAGCCTGGCCGCCCGGCGGCAAGTGCGAAAGGACAGACCGTGAAGCAGCAAGACCACACCATGCCGTTCGAAGGCCGGCGGCGACGGCCGTGGATCGTGGCCGTGCCGCTCGCGATTTTCCTGCTCATCGCGATCGGCTGGAGCGGCTTCTGGTACTACGCCGCATCGGCGGCCGGGACCGCGCTCGCAGGCTGGCAGGCGCGCGAGGCGGCGCTCGGGCGAACCTATCGGTGCGGCCAGCAAAGCGTGGGCGGTTTTCCGTTCCGGTTCGAGCTTCGCTGCGTCGATCCGAGCGCGCAATTCTCCGCCGGCGCTCGGCCGACGGCGCTCGCCGCGAAGGATTTCGTCGCCGTCGCCCAGGTATGGCAGCCGACGCTGCTGATCGGCGAACTCATCGGGCCGCTCACGATCGGCGACGCGGGCGCGCCGCCCGCGCTGTCGCTGACATGGTCGCTCGCGCAGGCGAGCCTGCGCGGGCTCCCGATCGATCCGGAACGCGCGTCGGTCGCGATCGACCAGTTGGCCCTCGCCAGCGTCTCCGGCGGCGCGCAAAGCATGCTGGCGAATGCCAATCGGCTCGAACTGCACGGGCGGATCGCATCCGGCTCGGCCCGCGACAATCCCGTGCTCGATCTCGTCTTGAATCTCAGCCAGGCCTCGGCGTCGCGCCTGGGCGAGTTCGCCGCCACGCCGTTCGATGCGGACATTGCGGGCGTGCTGCGCGGGCTCAAGGACTTGTCGCCGAGATCCTGGGCGGACGCCTTGCGCGGGCTGCAGGCGGCGAACGGCCGGCTCAACATCACCCGGGCGCGCATCAAGCAGGGCGAGATCGTCGCCGTCGGGTCGGGATCGCTGGGGCTGACGCCGCGCGGCGCGCTCGACGGCGAGATGCAGGTCACCATCGCCAATGCGGAAAAGCTCCTTCCCGCCCTCGGCATCGATCGGCTGGTCACGCAGCTCGTGCCGCAGGACGCGATCGAAAAGCTCGCGCCGGGGCTCGACCGGCTGGTGCCGGGGCTGGGGGGCGTCCTGCGCGGCAGCGCCGGAGCGCCGGCGGCCAAGGCGGGCGTCGACGCGCTCGGGCCGCGCACCGAACTCGAAGGCAAGAGCGCCGTGACCGTTCCATTGCGGTTCGTCGACGGCGCGGTGCTGTTCGGCCCGTTCCGGCTGACCGAAATCCCGCCTCTGTACTGAGTCGCTGCAGGCGCGGTATTGATTTCCGCAAAGTAGGTCCGTCGGATAAGGGCGGATCGTTCTCAGCCGCGAGGAGGGCAATATGAACCGGGTTTTCGTCACTTTGCTTTGCGCCGCAGCGTGTGCGGGTTCGGCGTCTGCGCAACAGCCGCTTACGGCAACCGCGAGCTTCGTCAATGCCGAGGGCAATGCGATCGGCGCCGCGACATTGACCGAGACGCCGAGCGGCGTGCTGATATCGTTTGCCTTGCGCGGACTTCCCACCGGCGAGCACGCCTTCCATATCCATGAAAAGGGCGTCTGCAATCCCGCCGACAAGTTCATGTCGGCGGGCGGCCACTTCAATGTGCACGGCAAGAAGCACGGCTACCTGGTCGAGGGCGGCCCGCATCCGGGCGACATGCCGAACCTGGTGGTCCCGACCAACGGCGTCCTCGGCGCGAACGTCCTCAATCCGGGCGTGACCCTGACCGATCGCGAAGGCTCGCTGTTCGGCCCGGATGGAACCGCGCTGGTCATCCACGACCGGGCGGACGACTACACGAGCCAGCCGGCCGGCGCCGCCGGCGACCGGATCGCCTGCGCGGTCGTCAAGCGATAGCGCGCGGCCACCCACCTGTTCACATATCCCCCGGGAGGGGAGGCGAATCGGCTACTCCGCTTATTCCCGCGCAAGCGGGAATCCAGTTTTCAGCAAACACTGGGTCCCCGCTTGCGCGGGGACGAGCGGAGTACAAACGACCTGAGTGGAAAAGGAAATTATCTGCTGCCGTTCGTCATTCCGGAAGCCGAGCGCAGCTCGGCTGTCCGGAATCCATAACCCCTGCCTGGGAGTATGGATTCCGGGCTCGCCGCTGCGCAGCGCCCCGGAATGACGGGAAGCTATTCATCCGAGCTCCTCTGTTTCGGAAAAGCCACGCGGAATGCGGCGGGAGGCGCACGCTCACTCGTAGCGGAGCGCCTCGATCGGATCGAGGCCGGCCGCCTTGCGCGCCGGGTAGTACCCGAAGAAGATGCCGACCGCGGCCGAAAACACGAACCCGCCGACGATCGCGGCCGGGACGATCGGCGCCGGCCAGCCGGCGACGAGCGAGAGGAATTTCGACAGGCCGACCCCCATGACGATGCCGGCGATCCCGCCCGTCACGCTCAGCAGCACGGCCTCGGCCAAGAACTGCAGGAGCACATGCAGCCGGCGCGCGCCGATCGCCATGCGCAGCCCGATCTCGCGCGTGCGCTCGGTCACCGACACGAGCAGGATGTTCATGATCCCGATGCCGCCGACGACGAGCGATATCGAGGCGACCGCCGCCAGCAGGAGCGCCATGATCCGGCTGCTGGTCTCCGCCGTCTCGGCGATCTGGCTCAAGTTGCGGACGGAGAAATCGTTCGGTTCCCCGGCGCGGACACGGTGCCGGCGCGTGAGGATCTCGGTCGCCTGGGCGATCGCCGGCTGCACCTGCGCCGCGCTCGCCGCCTGCACGTAGATCTGGTTCACGAAGCCGGTCAGGCGACGCTTGAAGTTGTACGGGTTGGGCGGCGGCGGATAGACCCAGTTGAGCGGGACCTGCTCCTGGCTCGGCGCGGCGACGCCGAGCACCTTGCGCTCGCCGGTCGTGAACGGGACCATGATGATGTCGTCCTGATCGGTTCCGAACGGCGTCTGTCCCTTTGAGCCGAGAACGCCGATCACGCGCAAGGGCACGCCTTTGGCCTGGATGACGGCCCCGATCGGATTGGCGTTCGCGCCGAACAGCTGGCGGAACACGGTCTGGCCGAGCACGGCGACGAGCGCGGCGCTCTTGTCGTCTTCCGCAGAAATCCCGCGACCGGCGGTGATCTGCCAGTTGGTGGTGGGCGGATAATTGGCGGTGACCGCCATGATGGCCGCGGTCCAGTTCTTGTTGGCGTATTGGAGCTGGCCGATCTGGCGAATGAGATAGCTCACGCTCGCGACCGCGGGCGCTTCGCGGCGGATCGCCTCGGCGTCCCCGACCGTGATGGTGGAGGCGCTGCCCAATCCGCCCCGCATGCCGCCCATCAGCGCGGCGCCCGGCACGACCACCAACAGATTGGTGCCGAGGCTCTCGATCTGTTTGCGGACCGCTTCGTTCGCCCCCTGGCCCACCGCCATCATGGCGATCAGCGCGGCGACCCCGATGAAGACGCCGAGCATGGTGAGCGCCGAGCGCATCTTGTTGCGCGCGAGCGCCTGGGTCGCGGCGGTCAGGATCGTCAGGGCAAGGGCCCAGGCGGCGGCGAACGAACTCGCGGCGGCCTGTTCCGAACCCGGCTGACGCGTTGAATCGCCCGGCGGGGCTGCTCCCGCCGAAGCTTTCGGCGCGATCTCGCCCGCGGGCCGTCGCTCGTCCGATATGATCTGGCCGTCGCGCATGGTGACGACGCGGTCCGCGCAGGCCGCGATGTCCGCTTCATGCGTGACGACGATGATGGTCACGCCACGCTCGCGGTTGAGCGCGCGGAGCGTTTTCATGATGTCGTGCGATGTGCGCGTATCGAGGTTGCCGGTGGGCTCGTCGGCCAGCAGCACGCTCGGATTGTTGATCAGGGCGCGCGCGATCGCGACGCGCTGCTGCTGGCCGCCGGAGAGCTGCGCGGGCGTGTTGCGCACGCGATCGCCGAGGCCGAGCAGATCGAGGGCGGTGGTGGCGCGCTTGAGGCGCGCCTCGCTGTGCGGCGCCGCGGCCGAATAGAACAGCGGGAGCGCGACGTTCTCGAGGGCGCTCGCGCGGGAAAGCAGGTTGAAGCTCTGGAACACGAAGCCGAGCCGCTCGCTGCGCAGGCGCGCGAGCTCCGGTTCGGCGAGCCCCGCCACATCGACGCCGTCGAAGAAATAGGCGCCGCCGGTCGGCCGGTCGAGGCAGCCGAGAATGGCCATCAGGGTCGATTTGCCCGATCCCGACGAGCCCATGATGGCGACGAACTCGCCGCGTTCGATGACGAGGCTGACGCCGCGCAGCGCCTCCACGTCGACGTCGCCGAGGCGGTAGGCCCGCGTCACCTTTTCGACATTGATGATCGGCGCCGGCATGCTCGGTCCGTCTGGCCCCGATCAGAACCGCAGCCGCGGCGCCGCCGGCCGGCTGGCGGGGGCGGTTTGCTCGGCCGTGATGACCTCGTCGCCCGCCTTGAGGTTTCCGCTCACGATCTCGGTGAAGCTGTCGTCTTCGAGTCCAAGACCGAGCGGGATGGCCGTGGGCTCGCCCCGGCGCAGCACCCAGACCTGCGCCTGCGTCGCTTCGTCGCCGCCCGCGGATGACCGCTGGTTCGGGGCGGCGCTGTCCGCCGCGCTCGGGGCGAAGCGCAGGGCCTGGTTCGGGACCCGGAGGACGTCGGCGCGCTCATCGACGACGATCCGCACCGCCGCGGTCATGCCCGGCTTCAGCGCCAAATCCGAATTGTCGACGCTCGCAACGACGTTATAGGTGACGACGTTCTGCACGGTCTGCGGCGACTGGCGGACCTGGCTCACTTTGCCCTGGAAGGCTCGCTTGGGGAAGGCGTCGACCGTGAACGCGCCCTGATGGCCGGCCATGACGCCGCCGATGTCGCTCTCGCTCACATTGGTCTCGACCTGCATCTTGGTCAGGTCGGTCGCGATCAGGAACAAAGTCGGCGTCTGGAAACTTGCGGCGACCGTCTGTCCGACCGTCACATTGCGCGACACGACCACGCCGTCCACCGGCGACGTGATGTTCGTATAGTCGAGATTGACGAGCGCGGCGTCGAGCGCGGCCTGGCGCTGCTGGATCGTCGCCTCGTCGAACAGGATTTGCGCCTCCGCCTGCTCGTAATTGCTCTTGGCGGCGTCGACCGCGTCCTGCGACGTCGCATTGGTTTGCACGAGACGGACGGTGCGCTCGTAACGGACTTTCGCATAGGTGAGGTTGGCCTTGTCCTTTTCGAGCTGCGCGCGGGCGATCGCGAGGTTCGCCTTGCTCTGGTCGACGATGGTCTGATACGGGCGCGGGTCGATCTTGGCGCAGACCTGCCCTTTCTTCACCTCGGTGTTGTAGTCGCAATAGAGTTCCTGGATCACGCCCGACACATAGGTGCCGACGATGATCGTGAGTTCCGGATTGACCGTTCCCGTCGCCGTCACGGTGCGGGTGATCGGCCCCTGCGTCAGCGCGGCGGTGGTGTAACGCGCCGGGCTGCTCGTCCCCAAACTCCACCATAGGGCGATCGCCGCCGCGGCGATCAGCAGGCCGAGCACCGCCGCGGCCCGCCAGTAAGTCCGATAGCGCGGGGGAAGCCTCGGCGGAGGGGCCGCCTCGCGCGGGAACGGAACCAGCTTGTCGGGCGTCCCCTGCGCCGCCCCTGCAACTACGCGTTCATTCATGCGGGTATTCCCCCGGCGCACATCCTGCGGCCGCGGCCTTGCCGTGAACTCCGATACGATCGCATTGCGTCAATCGCTGGGCGCGCGCAGGCCCGAAAGCGCTCGAAAGCGCCTGATGGGGGCGGATGCGCCGCGGAGGGCACAGTAACCGGCGCGCCTTGCGGGCCCCGAGGCGAGGGGCGAGCGGCATAGACGCGCATGGCCGCGCGCCATCCACTCGCGCTTTCCCGGCCGGTTCTGCGGGCCGGGCGCCTGTCAGAAACCCGCCGCGAGCGAGCCTTGCGCGCGCAGATCGGCCGCGCCGACGAGGCCCTTGGGCGTAATCGCGATCGAATGCGCCGACCCGAATATGGACCCGACCTTGACGGCGTGGCCGCGCTTTTCGAGGGCGCGGATGGTCGCGGCCGGGAGGCTGCGCTCGACCACCACCTCGTCGGGCCGCCACTGATGGTGCACCCGCGGCGCGGCGACCGCGTCGGCGATCGGCCGTCCGAAATCGATGCTGTTGACGATCACCTGCAGGACGGTGCTGATTATGCGGCTGCCGCCGGGCGCGCCGGTGACGAGTTGCGGCCGTCCGTCCTTGAGCACGATGGTCGGCGTCATCGACGAGAGCGGGCGCTTGCCGGAGCCAGGCGCGTTGGCGGCGCCGCCGATAAGCCCGAACGCGTTGGGTGCGCCCGGCTCGGCGGCGAAGTCGTCGAGCGTATTGTTGAGCAGAATGCCGGCGCCCTGCGCGACGAGGCCCAGCCCGTAATTGAAATTCAGGGAGGTCGTGTTGGCGACCGCATTGCCGAACTGGTCGACGATCGAGAAATGGGTGGTGTTGCCGCTCCCGAGCGCGCTGCTGTCCGGCCGGATATTGGCGGCCGCGCGCGCGTGGTCGGGGTCGATGCCGGCGCGCTGTTCTTCGGCATACTCCTTGGAGACGAGACGCTCGGTCGGCACCTTGACGACGTCGGCGTCGCCCAGGAACTCCGCGCGGTCGGCGTAGGCGAGCTTCATCGCCTCGATCATCACATGCAGCGAGGCGGGCGAGCCGGCGCCCAGCTTGGCGAGCGGGAAGCCTTCGAGAATGTTGAGCATCTGCACGAGATGCACGCCGCCCGACGACGGCGGCGGCATGGAGACGATCTCGTGGCCGCGATAGGTCCCGCGCACGGGCTCGCGGATCATCGCCTGGTAGTTCTCCAAGTCGCCGCGGGTCATCTGGCCGCCGGCTTCGCGCACGGCGCCGACGATCGCGTCGGCGATCGGACCGACATAGAAGGCGCGCGGTCCATCCCGCCCGATCGCTTCAAGCGAGGATGCGAGCTCCTCCTGGACCAGCCGGTCCCCTTCCGACCAGTTCGCGCCGTCCGCCTTGGCGAAAATCTGCGCCGTCGCGGGCCAGCGTTGCAGACGCGGACCGGACAGCAGCAGCGAGTCGAGGAGATCGCCCTCGACCGGAACGCCGTCGCGCGCGAGCTGGACGGCCGGCGCGACCAGCTCGGCGAGCGTGAACCGACCCGAGCCGAAACTCGCATGCGCGAGCGCGAGGCCCGCCACTGTCCCCGGCACGCCGACCGCGAGCGCGCTGTTGCGCGATTTCTCCGGGTCGGCATTTCCGTTCGCGTCGAGAAACATGTCCGCGGTCGTCGCCGCGGGGGCCGTCTCGCGATAATCGATGGCGATGTTCTCGCCCGTTTCCGCCCGGTGCAGCACCATGAAGCCGCCGCCGCCGAGATTGCCGGCTTTCGGCAGCGTCACCGCGAGCGCAAAGCCGACCGCGACGGCGGCGTCGATCGCGTTGCCGCCCTTGGCGAGGATTTCCTCGCCGATTCGGCTCGCGTGCTTTTCCTGCGTGACCACCATTCCTTGACGCGCGACCACCGCCTCCGCGCGCGGAACCCCGGTGCTCGAAACGACGGACTTCTCGCGGGCGAGTCCTGCGCCCGCAAAGAGGAACGCGCCCGCAAAAATGGCAATCGAAGGATATATCGCGCGCAGATGCATGAGGAACCCTTGTTCATAGGAAAGCAACGTCGTTCGGCTTCGTTTCCCTAGCGCGACAATCAGGCCTAAACCCGGCCGCGGTGAGGTCGTCCGCGGCCGTTTTCGCTCTCCGCTATCGCGCCTGCGTATGGTATTCCGGATTCGGGCGCATGTCGGTCGCCGACGCAACCCGGTTGCTCATATTGAAGAACGCGGCGACCGCGGAAATGTCCCAGATGTCGCGTTCGGAGAAGCCGGCGGCGCGCAGCGCGGCGCGGTCATCTTCGACGACGCTCCAGGGCGCGAGCGTCAGCTTGACGGCGAAATCGAGCATTGCCCGCTGGCGCGGATCGAGCGCAGCGGCGCGGTAGTTGATTGCGATCTGCTCGCCAAGCTCCGGCCTGCCGGAGAGCGCGCGGACGGCGGCGCCGTGCGCGACCACGCAATAATAGCAATGGTTCTGCGAGGAGACCGCGACCGCGATCATCTCGCGTTCGAGCTTGGTCAGGCCCGACGGCGCGAGCATCAGGTCGTTGTACATCGGCACGAAGGTTTCGAGCTTCGCCATGTCGAAGGCGTAGGCTTCGAGCACATTGGGGACGAAGCCGATCTTCTCGTCGCATTTGTCGAAATACGCCTCCATCGCCGGGCTCAGCGCGGCGCGCGGCAGATCGAGCGCGATCACCGGCTCGCGGTCGCCGCCGCGATCGGGCGCGGCCGAAGCGCGTTTTCCGCCGTCTTTCGATTTACGGGTCGTCTCATCCATGGATGATCTCCTCTCGCGGAGTTGGCTTTGCCCGAGCCTATACGCCCGCCGGGCGGATGCGAATGCAAGCCGCGCGCGGCAGGGCCGCGAACACCGGCGCGACGCGGGACAAGCGTCCCGGATTGCCTTCCTCAGTGCCGGAAGTGCCGCACGCCGGTGAACACCATCGCGATATTGTGGCCGTTCGCGGCCTTGATGACATCCTCGTCATTGACCGAACCGCCCGGCTGGATCACCGCGGTCGCGCCGGCGATCACCGTCGCAAGGAGTCCGTCCGCAAACGGAAAGAATGCGTCGGAGGCGACCACCGAGTCCGTCGTCAGCGGCGCCGGCAGGTCGGCTTCGAGCGCTGCGTCCTCGGCCTTGCGCGCGGCGATGCGCGCGGCGTCGACCCGGCTCATCTGCCCGGCGCCGATCCCGACGGTCGCGCGATCCTTGGCGAAGACGATGGTGTTCGACTTGACATGCTTGACCACCCGATAGGCGAAGATCAGGTCGGCAAGCTCCGCCTCGCTCGGCGCCCGCTTGGTGACCGTCTCGAGCTTCATGTCGTCGACCACGGCATTGTCGCGCGACTGCGCGAGCAGGCCGCCCGCGACCGACTTGATCAGGAGGCCGCGCCCGCGCGGGTCGGGCAGGCCGCCGGCGAGCAACAGCCGCAGGTTCTTCTTTGCCTTGACGATGCCGATCGCTTCCTCGGTCGCGTCGGGCGCGATGATCACCTCGGTGAAGATTTCGGTGATCGCGCGGGCGGCCTCCGCGTCGAGCGTGCGGTTGACGGCGACGACGCCGCCGAAGGCCGAGACCGAGTCGCACAGAAGCGCCCGCCGGTAAGCCTCGACAAGGCTAGCGCCCTCCGCCACGCCGCACGGATTGGCGTGCTTGATGATGGCGCAGGCCGCGGTGCGGCCCGGATCGAATTCGGCGACGCATTCGTAAGCCGCGTCGGTGTCGTTGATATTGTTGTATGAGAGCTGCTTGCCCTGCACCTGACGCGCGGTCGCAACCCCGAACCGCGCCTCCGGCGTGCGGTAGAAGGCGGCCGCCTGGTGCGGGTTCTCGCCGTAGCGCAGCGCCTCGATCAGCCGCCCGCCAACGGCGCGATAGGGGGGCGCGGGATCGGCCAGGGCTTCGGCGAACCAGTTCGAGATCGCCGCATCATAGGCGGCGGTGCGCGCAAACGCCTTGGCGGCGAGCCGCTGACGCAAGGCGAGGGTCGTCGCTCCCTTGTGCGCGGCCATCTCCGTCAGCACGGCGGGGTAATCCTGCGGCTCGATCACCACGGTCACGTCGCCGTGGTTCTTGGCCGCGGCGCGCACCATGGCCGGGCCGCCGATGTCGATATTTTCGATGCAGGCGGCGTCGTCGGCGCCGCGCGCCACCGTCCCCTCGAACGGGTAGAGATTGACGACGAGGAGGTCGATCGGCGCGATGCCGTGCGTTTCCGCCGCTTCCCGGTGCGCGTCGTTGTCGCGCACCGCGAGCAGGCCGCCATGCACCTTGGGATGCAGCGTCTTCACCCGCCCGCCCATCACCTCCGGAAAGCCGGTCAGGTCGGTCACGTCGCGAACGGTGAGGCCGATATCGGCGAGCGCGGCCTTGGTCCCGCCCGTCGAGACGAGTTCGACGCCGCGCGCCGCGAGTTGGCGGGCAAAATCGGTCAGTCCCGACTTGTCCGAAACGGAGAGAAGCGCGCGGCGAATGGGGCGCAATTGATCGATCATTGATCTAGTCGGTATGTCGATGCGAAAGAAGCTGTATCATGGAACTGCGACAGTCGTTTGGCTAGCGGCAAAGCCGGCGTTTTCGCGAATAAAGGGACGGCTCCGAGGATCATCTCATGGCTTTCAAGGACATTTTGCTCCAACTCACGAGCTACCCGGAACCAACTCCGGTTGCGGCGGTGGATCAGGCGGTCGCCTTCGCGCAAGCGTCGGGCGCCCGGATCGCGGCGCTCACCTGCGAGATCATCATCCACGTCCCCGGCAGCGTGCTCGCGCCGGCGCTGTTCGACGTCAAGGGCCTCATCGCGGCCGAGCACCGCAAGAGCGTCGCCCATGCCCGCGCGCTCGTCGAGGCGTTCGAGACCGCCGCCGCCAAGCGCGGCGTGCCGCACGAGCACTATGTGGAGGCGTGCGAGAACGCCCAGGTTCCCGACGTCGTCACCGAATATGCGCGGCTGAGCGACGTGACGGTGATTCCCGTCGGCCACGAGGGCGGATTCCAGCAGTTCATCGCCGAGACCGTCATCTTCCATGCGGGGCGGCCGGTGATCGTGCTGCCGACGCCTCCGAAACGCGCCGCGTCCGGCGCCTTCGACCGGATCGGGGTGGCGTGGGACTTCAGCCGTCCCGCCGCGCGCGCCCTGGCCGACGCCATTCCCCTGCTGCAGAACGCCAAGACGGTGTGGGTGGTGACCGTGACGGACGAAAAAGAGATCGAAACGCGGCGCTCGGGGGCCGAGCTTGCCCGGCATCTCGCCTTCCATGGCATCGAGGTCGCGCCGGATACGGAACATGCCGCGGGGCGCTCCGTCGGAGGCGTTCTCGAGGACTACGCGTCGGCGCGCGAGCTCGACCTTCTGGTGATGGGCGCCTACGGGCACTCGCGCATGCGTGAGTTCATCCTCGGAGGGGCCACCAACTCCATTTTGAACAATCCGCCCCTGCCGGTGCTGCTCTCGCATTGAGCCGGCCGGCTCGGAGCGCGCGATCAGCCGCCGAGCGGCAGCTCGGGCTCCGGCTCGCGGCCACGGCGGACGCCGGCCGACGCCTGCGGCGTAAGGGCGAAGCTCCACTGCAGGCGCGGCGCTTTGTGCGCCTGCCCGTGGATGACGATCTGCGACGTGCGGCGCGGACCGTCCCGCCCGGCGAGATGGACGCTCTCCTCGATCTCGACGCGGTCGGCCGGGGCATAGAAGGTCCATACGTCCTTATTGGGCAGGGTCAGCATGACTCCGCGGCCGTCGCTCAGCCGGTTGGCGCGCACCGAAGGGTGCAGATGGAAGCGCAGCGCGAACGCGTCCTTGCCGTTGCCGGACAGGACCTCGCCGCGGGCGGGAAGGAACACATCCTCGCCGTCAAGCCGTGCGCCGTCGGCGGAGAGCGTGATCGTGCGCTGGTGGATGACGCCGAAGCGGGGAGCGTACCCGTCCTGAAGGGCGCGAATCTGGATCGCGTCGTTCTCCTGGTCGCGCACCACCGACACATGGCGGGGCCCGTCGCAAACGAGGGTTCCGAACACCCGCCGGAACAGATTGGTGTCGAGGAATTCGCAGGACGAGGTCTCGTTGAAGGTCACGGTCGAGTGCGCCGCGGTCGCGCGCGCGAGGTGCCGCCAGTTTCCCCGCCCGGTCGCCGACAGCCCGCAATTGACCACGATACGCTGCGCGCGCGTGGAAAGTTCGAACGAGAGGCAGCCGGCATGGGCTTCCGCGCTGAGCGTCAGAGCGGGCGGGCCGCCGGTATCCATGAGCACGACGCTCTGGCCGGCCTCGATGCGCTGATAGCCTGAGTGCACGGCATTGGCGACCGGGGCGCCGCGCGCGTCGTCATAGGCGAGGATCGTGGCGAGCAGGTCCGGCGGGGTCGGGCCCATTCCGTTGAACAAAGCGAAGGTGTTGTCGCCGTGGCGGAAGAACCGCAGCATCGGCATCATGCGGTCGATCGCATGCAGGAGCGGGGCGGGCGGCGGCACGTTGCGGGCGCTGAAGGCCTGGCTGAGCGGCAGAAGGTCGGCGAGGAGTTCGATCACCGCGCCGGGGTTGCGGCTCACGTGACCGCCGTCGGGCAGGATCTGGCGCTCGATCTCGGCCGTGAGGCGGCCGGTCGCATGGCGCAGATGGCGGATCTGCCCGGTCATGCAAAGGGTCGCATAAGTGAGTGCGATATGCGCCTGCAGCCGCGGAACGCCGTCGGGCGCGACGGCCGCGGTTGCGCGCAGGAACCGTGCTTGCCGCGTCAGGCTGCGCACAAAGCGCCGATAAAACCGGACATCGGCGTCGTGCAGGATCAAGGTGGCCTGGGTCAGCCAGGCGATGATTCGCCTTGCGACGACGTCCGGCCGCCAGGCGAATGAGTGCCAGGTCCCCTGCACCGCAATCCATTCGTCGACCAGGGCGCGCGCATTGGCGCGGGTGATGGCGGTTTCGGCCGCCCGCAGATGGCGCAGCCAGTTGAAACCGAGCAGCGCCTCCGCCCATTCGGCCGAGGGCGGGTCCATCTCGAAGGGGGAGCGGCCGTCGCATATGACGATCTTGCCGGCCAGCGCGAAGCGGCCCGCATAGATTTCGCTTGCGCGCGTCGGATCGGCGGTGCGCAGATTCTGCGGGGCGATGACGATCCGGTCGGACGCGCCGGGCCAGCGGAACAACTGCACAAGGCGAAGCGCCGCGAGCCGGCCCACCGCATAGGCCAAACCGCGGCGCAGCATGAGCCAAATCAATTTGCCGCGGTCCGCGATCAATACGCGGGGCATCGAGGATCGTCCCTCCGCTGGCGCAGCCTGTTCGCTTCGCCGCGCCCACCATAACCGAGGGCCCGCCAAGGGCAACCAACTAGAAGAATCGTTCTTTTTTCCGTCAACAGCGTTCTAGCCGGGCGGCATAGAAGCCGTCGAGGCCGCTCATGCGCGGCTCCGGATCGCTCCATTGGCAGGGCAGGGTGCGCAGGTCGCCCTGCGGCGTCACGAACTCGGCAATGCCGGCGATCTCCGCCGGATCGATGGGCTTGCGGCGGATGCGCGGGTCGCGGTCGAGCGCGGCCGCGATCAGGCCCTCGCCTTCCTCCGGCTCGAGCGAACAGGTGCAGAAGACGAGCGTGCCGCCCGGGCGCGTCAAGCTGATCGCGCGCTCGAGCAGGCGCGCTTGGAAGGCGGAAAGCTGGGCAATGTCGGCCTCGGTCTTGCGCCAGGGAATGTCGGGATGGCGGCGGATCGTGCCGGTCGCGGAGCAGGGCGCGTCCAAAAGGACGGCGTCGAACGGGCCCGCCTCCCAGGTCTCGACATCGGCGACGACCAATGTCGCGGCAAGATCGACGCGCCGCAGATTGTCGCGCAGCCGCGCCATGCGGGCGTCGAGGCGATCGACCGCGGTCACCTCGGCCCCGGCAAGCGCAAGCTGAAGCGTCTTGCCGCCGGGCGCGGCGCAGAGATCGGCGACGGAGCGGCCGCGAATGTCGCCGAGCAGGCGGACCGGCAGCGCCGCCGCGGCATCCTGCACCCACCAGGCGCCTTCCGCATAGCCGGGGAGCAAGGCGACCGATCCCGCGGTAACAGTGCGCACGGAGCCGGTCGGGAGCACGCAGCCGCGCAGGCGCGCCGCCCACTGCTCGGGATTGGCCTTGACGGTGAGGTCGAGCGCGGGCTCCGACGCGTGCGCGCTTGCGATCGCGCGCGCGGTCGCCTCGCCATAATGGCGCACCCACCGATCGAGCAGCCAGGCGGGCGTATCGAGCGTCGCCGGGTCGAGGCCGGCCGCCAGTTCGACGCTGCTGCGCGTGATCCGGCGCAGCACGGCGTTGACCAGCCCGGCATGGCGGCTGCAGCGCCGATCGGCCTGCGCCAGGCGCACCGACAGGTCGACCGCCGCGTGGTCGGGAATGTCGAGGAACAGGATCTGCGCGGCGCCCACCAGGAGCGCGCTTTCCAGGCGCGGCGTATTGGGGGGAAGTCCGCGGTCGAGGCAGCCCGCGATCAGGCTGCGCAGGGTGCCGAGCCGCCGGAGCGCGGTCGCGACGATGCGACGGAC
>DASUPI010000392.1:0-3423 GCA_036281135.1 Rhodoplanes sp.
GCGGCTTAGCGTCGCGGAGTCGGTCAACGCCATCAAGGACGGCAAGATCGACGCGTTCTTCTGGGTCGGCGGGTTGCCGACCGCGGCCGTCACCGATCTCGGCGCAACGCCGGGCGTAAAGATCAGAATGATCGACCAGACCGATCTGGTCGAAAAAATGAACGCCAAATACGGGCCGCTCTACGCCACCGACGTCATCCCGGCCGGCACCTACCCCGGCCAGAACAAGGACAATCGGATCGCCGTCGTGTGGAACCTGCTGGTCGCAAGCGACAAGATGCCGGAGTCCATGGCCTACGACATCGTCAAGACCATCTTCGATCAGAAGGCCGATCTGGTCGCGGTGCATCAGGAGGCCAAGAGCATCGACCTCAAGAACCAGACGAAGGCCAATTCCTCGATCCCGTGGCATCCGGGCGCGGCGAAGTATCTGGCCGAAAAAGGCGTCCAGATGTAACGCCCAGGTCATGGCCGGCGGCGCACCCCGTCCGGTTAGTTGCGCGGGGTAGATTGCAAGTCGCGCTGAATCCTGGTTCATTTCTAGCTCCAGGATTGATCGGATTCGGCGATGGCCTATCGGCGAACCGAGCGCGTGCTCGAACGATTGGCGGGCCGGCGCGAGGACATCCTCCGCGCCGCGTGTGAGACCGCGGCCGAGCACGGACTGGCCGCCGTGCAGATCGTGGCGGTGGCCGAACGGGCCGGCATCGCGGCCGGCACGGTCTATCGTTACTTCCCCACCAAGGCCGACCTTGTCGCGGCCCTTCTGAAAGCCATCGCCGAGCAGGAAGCAGGGGCGATCCGCAGCGCCGTGAGCGCGGCGCCTGGCCCGCTCTCGGCGCTTGCCGCGGCGATCGTGACCTTTGCCACGCGAACGATGCGGCGGCCGGGGCCTGTCAATGTGTTGTTGACCGAGCCGGTCGAGCGCGAACTCCACGGGTTGCGGCGCGACTGCCGCCGCGCGCTCGTCGGCGAATTCGAAGCCGCCATGCGGGCCGCGATTGCCGGCGGCCACCTCCCCGACCAGGAGACGGGGATCGGCGCAGCCGCTGTCTTCGGCTTGCTCGTTGAATGTGCAACCGATCCCCTTGCGTCCGATCGCGCCGGTCCGGCCGCGTACAGGCAGGCGGCGCAGGAAGCGGCGCTTCTCGCCTTGCGTGCGCTCGGCGTCGGCGAGGCGCGCGCCCGCGGTCTCATCGTCCAGGTCCCATGGCCAGCGGAGACAGCGTGACCACGGTTTGTTCCAGATCAAATCTGCGATTGTTCCAAATCAAGGACGTTGGCGCGCGCGCCGTCAATAATCTGACCACGTTGGCGAAGGCTCCGTGGTCGCAGGCCGGAGACGATCATGCGCGATTTCGACAGATTCGATCGGTTTTCCGCGAACATCGGCGAGATGATGGAGCGGATGGGAATCGAATACGACGAGGAAATCGAGGAGTATTTCGGTCCGATGCTGGGCGCGGTGATTCGCACCTGCCAGTTGTGCCGGTCCGGCAATCTGTGCAGCGATTGGCTTGCGCGCGCGCCCACCACGGTGCCGCGGGCGCCGGCTTTCTGTCCTTATGCCGACCGGCTGGACGGGCTTGCGCTCGACCAGGCCGTTATTCCGCCCCGCAGGCATGCCGTCCATTGACGGGGTCGGTCGGTCAAAGCCTCACTCCCGCAATCGCTATCGACGGCTCCCAGTTCGCGCCCGCCGTTCCCGGGTGAGAGACGGCCGCACCTGGAACTCACCGATTTGTTGACACGCAGATGAACGGCGAAGGGTTTACTCTGCGCCGTCCGGCTTCGCAGCCGGGCGCACGGGGCGGGACCCGAAAACCCTTTAACACCAAGCTTCACCGGTTCCGACCCGTACGAACCGTCATTGCCGGGTCAAGCCAGGGTTGACCCGGCAATCCATCTTTCTGAAATGGCGGTGCTTTTCAAAGATGGATACGCGGGTCAGGCCCGCGTATGACGAATCGCTGATTGCGATAGCCGGTATGAGCCTGCATTTTCGAAAGCTGCACGATGCTGCCGAAGCGCCTCTGGGCCGACATGACCTGGCCAGACTTCGCCTCGTCCGAGACGAAGCGCTGGATCGCCGTGCTGCCGGTCGCAGCCGTCGAGCAGCACGGGCCGCATTTGCCGCTCGGGACCGACAGCTTCATCGCCGAGGCATATTTGGCGCACGCGGTGGACCGCATCCCGCCCGGCCTGCCCGTCAGCGTGCTCCCGCTGCAGACGATCGGGCTTTCGACCGAGCATCTCTCATTTCCCGGCACGCTCTCTCTCTCGGTCCCGACCATCGTTCGCACGCTGACCGAGATCGGCGAATGCGTGCACCGCGCGGGCGTCCGCAAGCTCCTCATCATCACGAGCCATGGCGGCAATGTGCAGGTCATCGATATCGTCGCGCGCGATCTGCGCGCGCGCCGCAAAATGCTGGCGGTGACCTGCGCCTGGCACCGCTTCGGCTATCCGCCCGGCCTATTCGATCCCGCCGAGGAGAAGCACGGCATTCACGGCGGCGATATCGAGACTTCGCTGATGCTCGCCAGGCGTCCCGCCGCCGTGCGGATGGACAAGGCGCACGACGCAACGCCATCCAGCGTCGCGATGGAAGGCGAATGCGCCTGGCTGGGGCCGCACGGGCCCGCGGCGTTCGGCTGGATGACGCAGGATCTGCACGGTTCTGGTGCGGTCGGCGACGCGCGGGGGGCAGCCGCGGACAAGGGCGAGGCTGCGCTCGCTTATGGCGCACGCGGCTTCGTCGCTCTGCTGGAGGAGATCGACCGGTTCGATCTCGACCGTTTGCCGGACGGGCCGCTCGACTAGGGCGAGGAGACATGATCTCTTGCCGGCGCCGGGGTGGTTCGAGTTCTGCGTCGCTGGTCCACGGCCTCGTCATCGGGGCGTCAGACAGCGCGCCATAACCTCATCCAGGCCTTGGAGAAACGCGCGTCGGCGAGTTGAGCCGGGGAGCCGAATCATGTGCAAGATAGGACCCTGAAGAGGTCGCCTATGTCGCATCGTCCGCCCCTCGGTCCCCGGCACGCCATGGTTCTGGCGGCAGGCCTCGGCACGCGCATGCGGTCCTTAACCGAAGCGCGCCCGAAGCCGCTCGTCGCCGTCGGCGGCAAGCCGCTCATCGACCATGTGCTGGACAAGCTCGCGGCGGCCGGGGTCGAGACCGCAGTCGTCAACGTGCATTACTTCGCCGACCAGATCGAGCGGCACCTGGTGGGCCGTGGCGCGCCGAGGATCGTCATTTCGGACGAACGAGGCGGCCTGCTTGGCACCGGCGGCGGCGTCGCCAAGGCGCTCCCGCAGCTCGGGGAGGGGCCGTTCTTCCACGTCAATTCCGACACGATCTGGATCGACGGCGTGTCGCCCAATCTGCAGCGTCTCGCGCACGCCTTCGAGGTGAACGCCATG
>DASUPI010000393.1:0-13822 GCA_036281135.1 Rhodoplanes sp.
CACATACATGATGCCGTTCACCACCTCCCGCACGTTGACATGACGCCGGTTGCCCCCGCGCTTGGCCGGCGGAATCAACCGCTCAACCAGCGTCCACTCCGCGTCAGTCAAATCGCTCGGGTAGCGCAACCGGCTGCGGTCCACATCAGCGACCCTCCTCGAATCAGGCCGCCTCCCTTGAATCACAACCGACTCCCCCAACTCAAGTTGTTCCGGGACAGACACTTACAGTGGAGCAAAAATGGCCGAAAACAGGTCGCATCCTGGCAAAACTTCACTACGGCCACGCGACGCGGGTTATGATTAGCAAGGATAACGCCGGCCCCCTTCAAGGGCCTATGCACGGCAAGCTACAAGGCAATCTGCCGTGAAAGGGACCGGTTCGCCGCTCGAATGCGAACCCGCAAGAATAAGCGAGCGGATTCCGGCTCACGCAGAACGAAATCGCCCTAGCGTATTGATGGCGGACCTATGTCCTCTGCCTCGATCGCGCGAAGCAGCTTCGCCAGCGGCCGCGCCGAGGGCCCCCCGAGGCTTTGGTTGAGAAGGATGGTTTCAGCCTGCTCATGGCGGATCCAATCGAACCGCCGGACAAGCTGCGGCGAACGCGTCAGCGCGCATTCGACGGCATCGATCGTCTCTTGGCTCAGCCTGCCGCTCGCGTACCAGGGGAGAAGAAACTCCAGTTCCGCCGCACCGAGGACGCCTCCGCCGGTCGTCATCATGGCAAACCTCGCTCGACCCCAAGCTGCGCGAGCAGCCCCCCCGATCGCGTGCATGTTTTGACGAAATTACGTCGCACCCGACCCCGTTCGCCCTTCGACCGGTGCGGCCTCGTTCTCGAACGCTTGAGGCTGCCGCGTCCCGACCGGTGGTCTGCAAAGTAGTGGCGGCAAGACGCGTTCCGGTTCAACCCCCTGCAGACGGCATCAGCACCACTCCGTCCGGTCGATCAAACGCACTGCGTTCAACACTATTTGATTCGGCGCGGCGCGCTGCAACTTGACCTAATCGCCGGAAGGACAAAAGGATTCGACACGTGAACGCGCTTATGTTGAAGTCCGCCGCCTCGGGGATCGAGGGGACATCGAACGATCCGACTTGAGCGCTTCCTTCGATGACGTGCACGGGGACGTCAGCGGGATGACGTTGACGCAAGACAAGGGGAGCGCGCATGCCGCTCGATGAGAAGTTCCGGATGAATCTCGCGAACCGCCGCGACAAGGCCATATCGGCCGGCGGATCCGACAAGATCGACGAGCGGCATCAGAAAGGCTTGATGACGGCGCGCGAGCGCTTGGCTGCGCTGTTTCAGGCAGACACGTTTCAGGAATACGGCGCGCATATCCGCCACGGCGCGACCGCGTTCGGCATGGGCGATCTGGAAGTCCCCTCCGACGGGGTGGTGGTCGGAACCGGTTATGTCGCGGGCCGTCAGGTCGCCGCCTTCAGCCAAGACTTCATGGTGATGGGCGGCACGCTCGGCAAAATGCACGCGCGCAAGATCGTCTGGGCGCAGGACTATGCGTTAAAAAACGGCACACCCCTCATCGGCTTCAAGGACTCCGGCGGCGCACGAATCCAGGAGGGCGTCGATTCCCTGTCCGGATACGGCGAGGTGTTCTACCGCAATGTCGTGCTGTCGGGCGTCGTGCCGCAGATCGCGATCATCGCCGGCCCGTGCGCCGGTGGTGCGTCCTATTCGCCTGCGCTGATGGACTTCATCATCATGACGCGGCAGAACGCACAAATGTTCATCACCGGCCCGCAGGTGATCAAGTCGGTGTCCGGCCGCAATGTCAGCATGGACGAGGTGGGCGGAGCGGAGATGCACGCCTCCGTCAGCGGCAATGTCCATATGCTCGCCGACGACGATCGCCATGCGGTCGAACTTACGCGGCGGCTGCTCTCCTATCTGCCGAGCAACAACACCGACGACCCCCCGCACGATCTGCACCACGAGATCGATTTCGGTCCGGACGATGGAATCGACGCGCTCGTGCGCTCGGACCCGTCCGATCCGATGGACATGCACGCCATCGTGCGGCGCGTGTTGGACAATGGCGATCTGTTGGAAATCCACGCGAATTTCGCCAAGAACCTGATCGTCGGTTTCGGCCGCGTCGATGGACTGATCGTCGGCGTGCTCGCCAACAATTCGTTGGAGAAGGCGGGATGCCTCGACATCGATTCGTCGGACAAAGGCGCCCGCTTCATCCGCTTCTGCAATGCCTTCAATATTCCGCTCGTCACCTTCGTCGACGTGCCGGGCTTCCTGCCCGGCATCGACCAGGAGCGCGGCGGGATCATCCGGCACGGCGCCAAGATGCTGTTCGCCTACTCCGGCTCCACGGTGCCGAAGGTGACGATCGTCACCCGCAAGGCCTATGGCGGCTCGTATCTTGCAATGTGCAGTCAGGAAATGGGGGCTGACGTTGTGTTCGCATGGCCGGCTGCCGAGATTGCGGTGATGGGGGCGGCAGGCGCCGTCAACATCCTGTACAGCAGGGAGCTGAAGGCGATCGCGGATCCGGAGGAGCAGAAGGCCAAGCGCAAGGAATTCGTCGAGTACTACCGGTCCGAGTTCGCCTCGCCCTATCTCGCCGCATCCAAGGGCTACATCACCGACATCATCGAGCCCGAAATGACCCGCGCCATGCTCTCGCTCTCGTTGCGCAAGCTGCTCACCAAGCGCGAGCTGCGCCCCCCGAAGAAGCACGGACTGATCCCGCTCTGATCGAGAAACCACAGCGCAAGGAAGGCCTCCACCGATGATCGAGGAGAGCATCAGCAGCCTTTTCAGTCATCCGCTCGGCTATGCCGTGCTGGCGGTTATCGCGATCGCTGTGCTGGCGTTTGTCGTCGCCGCAATCAACTTGTCGCTGACCGCCAAGCTCCTGAACGCACATCGCGCGGCGGGAGCTTCCGCAGCGGGCTCGGCGACAAAGGCAAGCGCGCATTTGCCTGCCGTCGACGAACGCGCGGTCGTCGCCGCAATCGCGGCGGCGGTCACGGCGACCCTGGGGTCGCAACGCATTATCTATATCGGCGCTCGGCAGTCCGGTTCGGGCTGGGCAGCGCAGCTGCGGTCGCGGCATCACGCCTCGCACATGCCGCAGCAGCCAAATCGCAACTGATCATCGCGCCGCCAAGAGGGGGGACGATTACACCATGATGAGACATCTGCGGATCACCGTCGACGGCCGGGCTTATGACGTCATAGTCGAAGACGTGAGCGATACGACCCGATCCGTCGCCAGCGCGCCGCCGCCGGCTTACGTCGCCGCTCCGCCGCAGGCGAGCGCTCCCAGTGCTCCGCCGACGCCCGCTCCCGCTGCCGCGGCTGCGCCTTCTGCGGCGCCCTCGGGTGGCCCGGACGATCGCCTCGCCCCGCTCGCCGGCGTGGTGCTCGAAGTCAATGTCAGCGTCGGCGACACCGTGGAAGTCGACGATCAGGTGCTCGTGCTCGAAGCGATGAAGATGAAGACGGTGATCGGGGCGCACAAAGGCGGCCGCATCACCGCCGTGCATGTCAAGCAAGGCGACGCCGTCGACGCCGATCAGCCGCTGGTGACGATCCAGTAATCGTTTCCTACCCTCCGCTTGCAGCGAGAGGCAGGCCGCAACGCCGGGCGCGGAACGCGCCCCCGCGCTTACGCTTTGCGCGCGGGTGCTTGCGTCGCCTTCTCCAGCAGCGCGACCAGCCCTTTCAGAAGATCGATCGGCCGCGGCGGGCAACCGCGGATCGAGAGGTCCACCGGCACGACCTTGTCGACGGCGCCCACGACCGCGTAGCTGCCCTCGAACACGCCGCAACCGCAGGCGCAGTCGCCGACCGCGACCACCCATTTCGGGTCGGGCGTCGCCGCATAGGTGCGCGCGAGCGCCACGCTCATATTGCGCGTGACCGGACCGGTGACGAGCAGCACGTCGGCATGGCGCGGCGAGGCGACGAAACGCAGTCCGAAGCGCTCGGCGTCGTAGACCGGATTGTTGAGCGCGTGGATCTCGAGTTCGCAGCCGTTGCACGACCCGGCATCGACCTCGCGGATCGCGAGCGAGCGCCCGTACAGACGGCGCACGCGCCCCTCGAGCACGCGGCCGACCTCGTCGAGCGCGGCATCGGCGGGCGCCGGGCCGTCGATGGTCGCAGGCGAAGCGAACAGCGATCTGAGGAGAAGCGTGCGCATCGGTGACGCCCTATAGATCGTGCCCGGAATAGGAGCAGTTGAACGATTTGTTGCAGAGCGGGAAATCGGCGACGATGTTGTTCTCGATCACCGCTTCGAGCAGCGGCCACTGCAGCCAGGACGCGTCGCGTACATGGCAGCGTGCGATGCGGCCGTCCGGCGTCACGCGCAACCAGACGAGAAGATCGCCGCGGAACGCTTCGGTGATGGCGATGCCTTCGCCCGGCGCATTGGCGTCCGGGATCGGCGTCAGCACCGGCCCCTCCGGCAGCGCCGCAAGGAAATCGCGCACGAGCTTCATGCTCGCCCAGACTTCGCCGATGCGCACCCGAACCCGCGCATCGACGTCCCCGGCCGTGAATAGCGGCACATCGAAGGCGAGCCCGGCATAGGGCGGATAGGCGAAGTCGCGCCGCGCGTCGAAATCGCGCGCCGACGCGCGCCCGACATGGCCACCCGGGGCGAAGCGCTTGGCGAGATCCGGCGCGAGATAGCCGGTATTGCAGGTGCGGTCCTGCAGCGAGGGCGTGTCCTCGTAGCAGCGGACGATATCGGCGAAGGCCGGGGCGATCTCGTCGAGCGCGGAGATGATCAGCCGGGCGCCGTCATGCGTGATGTTCGCGGCGACGCCGCCCGGCACGATCACGTCCATCATCAGGCGATGCGCGAACACGGCGTCGCACGCCGCGAGCACGCGCTCGCGGAGCATGCCGCAATGCGCATGGATCAGCGCGAAGGCCGCGTCATTGCAGATCGCGCCGATGTCGCCGAAATGGTTGGCGAGCCGCTCGAGCTCGGCCATCACGCCGCGCACGACCGCGGCGCGCGGCGGCGCCTCGAAGCCGAGCGCGGCCTCGACCGCGCGGGCGAAGGCGAAGCTTGCGGCAACCGTCGAGTCGCCGGACACGCGCGCAACGATGCGCGCCGCGCGATCGAGCGGCGCGCCGGTGGTCAGCGCATCGATCCCCTTGTGCACATAGCCGAGCCGTTCCTCCAGCCGCGCCACGATTTCGCCGTTGGCGGTGAAGCGGAAATGGGCGGGCTCGATGATGCCGGCGTGCACCGGTCCGACCGGAATCTGATGCAGCCCCTCCCCGTGCACCGGCAGGAACGCATAGTCGGCGGGATCGCGCAGGGCGCACGCGGCGCGCGTCCCGAGCGGGTTTTCGATCTCCCACGCGCCATGATCGAGCCACGGCCGCTTGTCCGCGGCGCCGACGGGACGGTAGCCGTAGAGATCGTTGATCGTGCGCTCCAGCCGGATGGCGGGCGCATGCCAGCGGCCGATCGACGGAAAGCCGCCATCGATCACCACGGTCGAGACGACGCTCGGGGCTTCCCCGATCGCGCGCAGCGCCATATGCACCCTGCCCGGCTCCGCCCACAGGCCGAACAGTTCGCGTTCGCCCTCCCCCAGCGCGTGGCCGATCTCATCGAAGGCGACATGGCCGACCTCGTAGCGCGGCCACGGCTTGAGCGGCGCGACCGTATGCGCCTGCGCCAGCAAACGAGCGATGCGGCCGTGGCTCATGTCCCTCACCCGAGCAGCGCCGCGACGCCGCGGAACCAGCCGACAACCGCGTCGGGCAGCCACAGCCCGGCGATGAGAACGAGGACGAGATGGATGAACAGCGGGATGTAGGAGGCCTCCACCGGATCGCTCTTTTCCGTCGGCTCTCCGAAGACGAGACCATGCAGGCGCAACAAGAGCGCGGCGAACGAGAGCAGGAGGCCGGCGACGAACAGCACAGTGAGGAGCGGCTGACGCGCGATTGCGGAGGTGACGAGGAGGAACTCGCTCATGAACAAGCCGAAGGGCGGCAGCCCGGCGATGGCGATCACGCCAAGCGCAAAGCCGAAAGCGAGCGCCGGATGCGTCACCGACAGACCGCTGATCCCGGCGATGCTCTGCGTCCCCTTCGCCTGGGCGATGTGGCCTACCGCAAAGAAGATTGCGGACTTCGTCAGCGAATGCATGCTCATGTGCAGAAGCCCGGCGAAATTCGCGAGCGGGCCGCCCACGCCGAAGGCGAAGGTCGTGATGCCCATATGCTCGATCGAGGAATAGGCGAACAGCCGTTTGATGTCGCGCCGGCCAAACAGCATGAAGCCCGCGAATACGAGGCTCACGACGCCGAGCACGATCAGGATAGCGCCGACATTGATCGTTTCCGGATTGCCGGCGAGCACGATCTTGAAGCGCAGCAACGCATACAGCCCGACATTCAGCAACAGGCCCGACAGCACCGCCGAGATCGGCGTCGGCCCCTCCGCATGCGCGTCGGGCAGCCAGGCGTGGAACGGCGCCAGGCCCACCTTGGTGCCGTAGCCGACCAGCAGGAACACGAACGCAAGCGAGAGAAGCGCGGGATCGAACTTGCCGGCGTTCTGCACCATGAGATCCCAGCGCATCGCCGAAAGGCCACCGCCCAGCACGTTGGCGGCGACAAGGTAGGTGAGCACGGTGCCGAAGAAGGCGAGCCCGATTCCGACGCTGCCGAGAATGAAATACTTCCACGCCGCTTCGATCGCCGCCGGCGTGCGATAGGTGCCGACCATCATCACGGTGGCGAGCGTCGCCACCTCCACGCCGACCCACATGAGACCGACATTGTTGGCGACCAGAGCGAGATTCATCGCCCCCAGCATCGCCTGATACATGGCGTGATAGAAGCGCAGCAGCGCCGGCGTGAGCCGCCCAGTCTCCAGTTCGTGGCCGATATAGCTCGCGCTGTAGATGCTGGTGGTGAAGCCGACAAACGTGGTCAGCACCAACAGGAAAATGTTGAGATCATCGACGATGAAGAAGTCGCCGCGCACGCCCGGCCGGAACGGCAGCGAGAGGGCGACCGCGAGCGTCAGGGCGCAGACGAGCATGTTGAGCGCCGCGCTCAGGCGATAGTTCGCGATGACGGCGAGCGCCGGGATCGCAACGGCCGGCACGATGAGCAGGGGGAGGACCGAAGCAAACGGCGAGACGGTTGCCGGATCGAACATCACGCTTGCTCCCTCCCCTCGCCGCGGAATCGTTCGAGCACGGTCACGTCGACCGTGTCGAAGCGCTCGCGGATACGGAAGACGAACACCCCGAACACGATGAAGGCGATGAGGACCGAGAAGGCGACCGACACCTCGACGACGAGCGGCATTCCGCGCGCGCCGGTCGCCGCGAGGATGAGCCCGTTCTCGAGCGACATGAAGCCGATCACCTGGGTGACGGCATTGTAGCGGGTGATCATCATCAGGAGCCCGAGCAGAACGACGGCGAGCGCGAAGGCGATGTCCTCGCGCGCGACCATGTCGCTGGTGCCGGCGACCGGCTGCACCAGGAGAATCGACAGCGCGACCAAGGCGAGGCCGGCGAGCATGGTCGCTCCCCCGCCGATCACCCGTTCGACCTCGCGATGGATGTCGAGCCGGCGCACGATGCGATGGAGCGCCGTCGGAATGACGAAGCCTTTGACCGCGAGCGCGAGCAGCGCGGTGACGAGAAGAAGCGGCTCGCTCTGAATGAAGGCCTGCCAGCCGACCGACAGCGCAAGCGTGATCGCCTGCAAAGCGAAGACGTTGATCGCGGCGGTGATGCGGTCCTGATAGAGCAGCACGAGACTCAGCACGAGCACGCCGCCGGCGAAGAGATGCGCGATATCGAACCACAAAGAGGGCATCAAAATCCCCGCGACACGAACCGCAAGAACACGGCAAGGGCGGCCGCCGCGAACGCGCCGCCGAGAAAGGCCGGATAGCGGAAGACCCGCATCTTGGCGACGCTCGTCTCGGCGATCGGCAACAGGACGGCGAAAACGATCATCTTGAACAGATAGGCGCCGAGGCCGAGCGCGATCGCCGCCGCCGTCTTATCTCCCGTCGCGATGCCGAACGGAAAGAACAGGCAGGTGACCAGCGAAAAATACAGCACGAGCTTGACCGCCGCCGCCGCCTCGATCATCGCGAGGTGCCGGCCGGAATATTCCAGCACCATCGCTTCGTGCACCATTGTGAGTTCGAGATGGGTGGCGGGATTGTCGATCGGAATGCGCGCATTCTCGGCGACCCCGACGATGATCAGGCCAAGCAGCGCCAGACCGAGCGAGACGCGCAGGCCGGTCTCCGCGGTCACGAACACCGCCGCGATCGCCGAAAGCTGGGTGGTGCCGGCGATCAGCGCCACGGTGAAGGCGATGAGCAGCATCGCCGGCTCGGCGAGCGACGCGATCATCATTTCGCGGGATGAGCCGATGCCGCCGAAGGCGGTGCCGACATCCATGCCGGCGAGCGCCAGCGCGAACCGAGCGGTGCCGAGCAGCGCGACGATGGCGATCAGGTCGGCCGACCAGGAGAACAACAGGCCGGTCGCGTAGGTCGGCACCAGGCCCGCCGCCACCCAGGTTGCGGCAAACACGAGATAGGGGGCGCAGCGATAGACCCAGGAGGCGTTGTGGGCGAGCACCGCTTCCTTGTGCATCAGCTTCCAGAGGTCGGAATAGACCTGCAGGAGCGGCGGCCCGCGCCGGCGCAGGACGCGCGCGCGCACCTTGCGGGTGATGCCGAGCACGAGCGGAGCGATCGCCACCAACAAGGTGATCTGCAGCAGCTGCAGCGCGAGTTCCATGATCACCGCCATGCGGCCACCACGAGCAGCAGCACGATCAGCGCCGCGAAGACGAGGGTGAGATAGCTGCGGATGGTGAGGAATTGCAGCCGGTTCAGCCATTTCGCGCCCCTCGCCACGAAGCGCACGAGCGGTCCATAGACGAAGCGCCAGGCGGGGTCGCGCACGCGAACCTGAAAATGGCCGGCGCGCAGGTCCCCCGGCCGCGGCATGTCCACGCGCTCGATCACATCGAAAACGGAGGCGCCGAACACGCGGCGGATGGGCATGGCGAAGCTCGAACTGGTGTATTGCGTCGCCGGACTGTCGAGCGGAAAGCCGCAGTCCCAAATGGCGCTGCGCCGGGTCGCCCGCGTCGCGAAGTTATGGATCACCATCGCCCCGAACAGGCCGGAGGAGATCAGAAACAGGAAGATGATGAGACCGTTGTAGGAGCTGCGGCTTTCCGCGATGGGAACGATCGACAGCCACGGCATGACCGCCTGCTGCGGGAGCCTCGCGCCGGCGAGCGCGCCCGTCACCGGGGCAAGCGCGTCGATCACAAAGCCCGGCAGGATGCCCGCGAAGAGGCAGATCGCGGCGAGCACGTACATCGCGGCGAGGGAGAAGTGGTCGACCTCCTTCGCCGCGGCGGCCGCCGGCGTGCGCGGCCGGGAGAGGAAGACGACGCCGAAGGCCTTCACGAAGCAGGCGGCGGCGAGCGCCGCCGCGAGCGCGAGCAGCGCGCCTGTTGCGGGGACCGCGAATTTCAGCCCCCATTGCGGAAGCTGCGGGCTCAGCAGGATCGCCTGGAAGGTCAGCCATTCGGAGACAAAACCGTTGAGCGGCGGCAGCGCGGAAATCGAGGCGCAGCCGATGAGAAAGACGACCGCGGTCTGCGGCATCGCGTGAACGACGCCGCCAAGACGTTCCATGTCGCGCTCGCCGGTGGCCGTCAGCACGGCGCCCGCGCCGAAAAACAACAGGCTCTTGAACACTGCGTGATTGAACACATGGAACAGCGCCGCGGTGAGGGCGACCGCCGCCGCCGCGCCCTGCCCGTTGGCGCGAAACGCGATCGCAAGCCCAAGGCCGATGAAGATGATGCCGATATTCTCCACCGTGTGATAGGCGAGCAGCCGTTTGAGGTCGTGCTGCATCAGCGCATAGAGCACGCCCACGGCCGCTGTCACCCCGCCGACCGTCAGCGCGACCAGGCCGGACCAGGGGCTCAGATCGCCGGCGACGTCGAGCACGATGCGCACGAAGCCGTACACGCCGACCTTGGTCATCACCCCGCTGAGCAGCGCCGAGACATGGCTCGGCGCCGCCGGATGCGCCAGCGGCAGCCAGACATGCAGGGGGACGATGCCGGCCTTCGAGCCTGCCCCGATGAGGGTCAGCGCGGCGACGAACGCCGCAACCCCCGGATCCAACGGGGTCCCGCGCATCGCCGCGAACGTGTAGCCGCCGCTTGCATGCGCCAGCAGGCCGAAGGCGAGGAGCAGGCACAAAGTGCCGAAGCTCGCCATGACCAGATAGATGTAGCCGGCGCGGACATTGGCGGGATTACGGTGATGCGCCACCACGAGCGCCCAGGAGGCGAGCGACATGAACTCCCAGGCGAACAGGAAGCTGTAGGCGTCGGCGGCAAGCACGACGAGGGTCATGCCGGCGAGAAACGGCCCATAATAGGGAAGCACCCGCAGCGGGGTCTGTTCGGATCGCCCGTAGCCAAGCGCATATAGGCTTGCCGACGCCGCCCCGAGGCCGACGACCAGGAGGAAGAAGGCCGAGAGCGCGTCCAACCGGAAATGCGCGCGGGTCCCGGGCAGCCCGAGCGGCAGGACAACGGTCGAGGCCTCGCCGGAGGACAGGAGAACGGTGAGCGCAAGCGAAAGGACGACGAGCGAAACGGCCAAGGCGAGGCCGTAAATGAGCGACGTCGCGAAGGAGAACCGGCCGACCGCAGCTCCGAGCACGCCAACGGCGAAAAACCCAGCCGTACACCAAAGCCCGATTGCAACCTCCGGCATACCCCCCGACCCTTCGCTCCGCGCGGCCCGCCGGCATATTGCGCCAGGTTACGGAGCCGACGGAATCAGAACTTCAGAGGTTCCTTAGCGTACGCAGCATCCGCCTGCCAACACCCAATTTCGTCCGTTCCGCAAACGAATTGGCCGGGCGCAGGGCCCGGCCATGACTTACGGTTGCGTTTGCCTGGCGTCAGCGCGACAGGACGATGAAGTCGGTGTCCTTGCCGGTCTGCGGCCCCAACCCCTTGTCGGAGATGATGAGCGAAGCGCCAGGAGAGAGCAGTTCGGCCAGCCGCTCGACCGCTTCCGCCGGCAGCTCGACCCGGTCGAGCGCCTCGGTTGCCGACGAGCTCCCCGCGGCCGGAACGGGGGTTGCAGGCTTGGCGACCGGCTTCTCGCCGCGCGCCTTGCTGCGCTTGCCGTCGCCGCGCGGCTCGCCCCGGCTTTCGCCTGGGAGAGACAAGGCCATCCAGCGCAGCCCGAGGCCGTCTCCCTTGGCGTCGGTCGCCGTATAGACATGCGTGCCGAGCGGAACGTCCGGATTCTCGATCTTGACCTGAACGTCAAACACTGGCTCGAACCCCTTGCGGACGAACAGCTTTCCTTCTTTCCTGCTGATGAAGATTGCAACCGGACCGGGCTTCAGCGGCTTGACCGGAGCGGCTGTGTTTGAAGGATCGGTCCCAGGCGTGATGAACGGTTCGGCCGCCGGCACGGGGCTCGGTTCATTGAGAATGACCGTCGTCGGCTTGAACTGGTCGCTCAGAAGGTTCGGCATCGGCGAACCGAACCCGTCCGTCACCGGCCCCTCGTTTGCCGCGGTCTTGCCGCCGGCGCCCTCGACCATCGGGGTCGTATCGGCGGGCTTCCGCTTGAGCGTGTCGAGTTTGGCATGCGTGATCTCGGCCGGCTGCAGCCCGTGGCGCGCGACGATCACGCGGGTGCCCAGCTTGGTCATCGTCCACAGCCGCGATGCGAAGGAGTTCGGCAGGCGGATGCAACCGTGCGAGGCCGGATAACCCGGGATCACTCCCGTATGCATCGCGGTTCCCGACCAGGTGAGCCGCTGCATGTAGGGCATCGGGGCATTATTGTAGAGATTCGAATAGTGATAGCGGTTCTTCTGAATGATGGAGAACACACCCATCGGCGTCGGGAAAGCCCGCGTGCCGGTCGACGTCGGCGACTCCGCGATCAGCGAGGTGGAATCGAACACGCGGAGGCGCTGCTCGCCGACCGATACGACGATGGTCAACGGGCCCTTGATGGGCTTTGGCGATTCCTTCTTCGCCTGCTCGTCAGACGACTTCTTGCCCTTCTTCTTCGCGACGGACCGCGACTGGCGGGCAACGGGGGCCGGGGCCGCCCGATAGGAGCCGTAGTAACCGTAATTGTAATAATAGGCGGCTTCGACCGGGCTCGCCCCTGCAAGCGCGACCGCCGCGCCCAGCCCAATGCCGATAATGCTCCACGCAACCGCCGAACTGCGAAGGCCTGCCCGCGTCGAAACGGACACAAGCATATTGCCGGTCGATTTGAGATGAGTCACGTAAGCCCCCCTCGTGGCTGGACCGCGTCCAGAAGCTCTGCCGTGGTCTAAACGCCGAGCCCCCTGTGTGGTTCCACCTCCGTTTGCAGTAATTGGCGGGACAAGTTCTTAAGATGGCGGCTCCGCCAGCAGTAGCGGGCGCCCGGGACAGAGCGCACGTCCGCCCGCCACGCGGGTCCGGGATCGAGACTTGCCAAACTCCGCCTTTAGGGAGAACCTTTACGGATCAACCAACAAAACCAAGGCGGAATCCAATGAGCGGCGAAGATCATGCCGATCCGTCCTCGCACATCGCGGTCGCCGTTCGGAAACCCGACCCCGTCGTGCGGGCTGTTACGGTCAGCGACATCGTCGAAGCCCTTGCGGAGGGACTGCGCGATTTTCAAAGCGCCCCGATTTACGGCCTCACCTTCGGGGCGCTCTATGCCGCCGGCGGCATCCTGATCGTGCTCAGCGTCACTGCGCTCGGAGCAAGCTACCTCGCTTATCCCCTTGCCGCCGGCTTCGCCCTGATCGGGCCGTTCATTGCCGTCGGGCTGTACGAAGTGAGCCGGCGGCGCGAAACCGGCCAGCCCTTGTCGTGGTCGGCGGTGATCGGGGAGATCGTCGCTCAGGGGCGGCGCGAACTCGGCTGGATGGCCTTCGTGACCGTGTTCATCTTCGTCGTCTGGATGTACCAGGTTCGCCTCCTGATCGCGCTGATGCTGGGGCTGAAATCGTTCGCTTCGCTCCGGGATTTCCTGCTCGTCGTCACCACCACCCCGGAGGGCTGGATCTTCCTGCTGGTGGGGTATGTGATGGGCGCCGCGCTGTCGCTCGTCCTGTTCTCGCTCACCGTCGTTTCGTTCCCGCTCCTGCTCGATCGCGACATCGACTTCGTGACGGCGATGATCACCAGCGTGCGCGCGGTCGTGGCGAGCCCCGGTCCGATGATCGGCTGGGCCGCAGTGGTCGTCATTCTGATGATCGTGGCATGCCTGCCGGCCTTTCTCGGCCTGCTGGTCGTGTTGCCGGTGCTCGGCCATGCGACCTGGCACCTTTACCGGCGCATCGTTCCGGCCGAGGCGTGAACGCGCGAAACCGGCGCTGCTTGATGCAGCGCCGCTCCTGCTGATTCTCGGCCCGCCCGGGCGTACGGAACGCGTTGTTGCTGACGCGCGCTACAGCAGATCCTCGATGCGGATGGAAAGGTTGCGAACGCGCCTGCCGGTCGCGTGATAGACCGTGCAATGCGCGCTGCGCCCGAGCGGTAAAAGGATCATGATTCAGGCAACGGGCGAACTTATACCAAGCTTCACCGGCTCCGACCCATACAAACCGTCATTGCCGGGCTTGACCCACGGCTGTCCGGTACGTTTTGTGCTTGAAGCGGCGCACGGCGTTGATTCTACTCGGTTCCAGAAGGTTACGAATCGTCTGGACACGAACAGGGGTCGACGCCGTGCGGCATCAGAAT
>DASUPI010000394.1:0-2558 GCA_036281135.1 Rhodoplanes sp.
GATGATGAACTCGCGAAGATAGTTCACGCGCGCGATATTGCGAACGTCATTGTGAGTGACGATCCAATAGGTGCGTTTGACCTAGTCCAGCGCGTCGGAGAAGAGCAGATCGGGCACATAGCTGATGATGCGGTGATCGCGCAGATCGCCGACGTCCGCGATCTGCGGGTGTTTGGCGACATAGTCTCTGCTCGCATAGAGGCCGAGCGTATACTCGCTGAGAAGCTGGACGCTGAGCCGCGAGGTGTCCGGCCGATCGATCGTAATCACGATGTCGGCCCCGCGTTTGGCGAGCGAAAACACCCGCGGTAGCGGCACGAGCTGCACCGTTACGTGAGGTTGCCGCACAAGCAGCTGTCCCAGACGTCGCGCCAGGAAATAGGTGCCGAAACCGTCCGGAGCGCCGATCCTCACCGTGCCCGACAACGCGGAATCGGTGCCTGAAATCGCGCTCTCGACTCCGATCGCCGTCGTCTCCATCGCTTCCGCCGCGACCATCAGCTGCTCGCACAGGACGCGGCCGGCTCGACCGGCGCAGCAACGCTGCTGGGGGCGCAGGCGGCGGCTTTGTACGCCGCATTCATGCAGGCCGGCCATGGCGGCCTCGACTTTTCCGGCATCATCGAGTTTGTGCGCGCACGGAGCTAGCCGGCTGTCCGGTGAAGAGGCTCCAGAGTCCATCAATCGGTCGCGTCGATCGGGGAACGCAACCGACTGATGCACGTTTTTTTGTCTGTGATGCATCCGAGCCGCACGCCGAGCCTCTCCTGCGGGTTGAGCTCGATCGCAACGATGTCGGGCAGGTCGCCGCAACCAGCGCGGTGCGCGTCGCCGACGGCCCTTGCTCTGCCGGTTGCTCGTAGCGTAGATGTTGCGGTCAGGCCCCCTGCGGCGTCCCGACGACCGTTTATCTGCTAGATGAGCTGAACGAGCGCGTCGGCACTGGGCGCGGTCCTGACCAACGAACCGCCGGCCCCAATCGTGCTTCATAATCCCATGAAATCCAGCGACCTTGATCCGGACGATTGGAACGATTTTCGCTCCATCGCTCACGATGCGCTCGGCGGGATGATCGAATTCATCGAAACGATCCGGGAGCGGCCGGTCTGGCAACAAGCGCCTAGCCCCGTCATCGAGCAGTTCCGTCAGCCGCTGCCGCTTGCGTCGCAGGACCTGCGTGATGTCATCGCGGACTTCGAGTCCTTCATCATGCCCTATTCGACCGGAAACCTGCATCCGCTCTTCTTGGGTTGGGTGCACGGCGCCGGAACGCCGGTCGGCATGGTCGCCGAGATGTTGGCGGCCGGGCTGAACGCCAATTGCGGCGGGCGCAATCACATTGCGATCGCGGTCGAACAACAGATCGTCCGGTGGGCGGCGGAGATGCTCGGTTTTCCGGACGGCTCGTCGGGCATCTTTGTTACGGGAACGTCGGCCGCCAATCTCTCGGCGGTGGTGATCGCCCGGAACTTTGCGATCGGCGATAAGGTCCGACAAGAAGGGCTCCGGCAGGCCGGGCTGCAACTCGTCGCCTATACGTCCGCCGAAGCGCATGGCAGCATTCGGCAGGCGATCGAGGTTGCCGGCGTCGGATCACAATTCCTGCGGATGATCCCGGTCGATGCGCGCGGCGCGATCCGCATCGACTTGCTGACCAAGCAAATCGCCGCCGACCGCGACGCCGGATTGAAGCCGTTCCTCGTCGCAGGAACGGCCGGCAGCGTGAATGCCGGCGCCATGGACGATCTCTCGGCTCTGGCCGATCTTTGTCAAGCCGAAGGCTTATGGTTTCATGTCGACGGCGCATTTGGCGCGCTCTGCGCGCTGTCGCCGCGCCTGAAACCGTTGGTGCGCGGCATCGAACGCGCCGCCTCGGTCGCCTTCGACTTTCACAAATGGGCGCACGTGCCCTACGACGCGGGCTTCCTGCTCGTGCGCGACGCCGAGGCGCATCGGCGCACCTATTACAATCCGACGACCTATCTGCATCGCATGCCGAGCGGGCTCGGCGCGGGCGAAGTATGGCCGTGCGATCTCGGTTTCGACCTGTCGCGCAGTTTCCGCGCGCTCAAGACATGGTTCACCTTCCGCGTCTTCGGCGCGGAAAAGATCGCCGAGTGCATCGAACGCACCTGCGACCTCGCCAAATATCTGGAAGAGCGGCTGAAGCAAACGACGACCTTCACGCTGTGCGCGCCCGTCACTCTGAACATCGTCTGCTTCGCATTGTCGCGGCCCGACGCCGACGAACTGACCAAGCGGATCGTCATCGATCTGCAGGAGCGGGGCGTCGCAGCGCCGTCGAGCACGCTGCTTGGCGGCAAGACGGTGATCCGTGCGGCGATCGTCAATCATCGCACCACGGAAGCGGACATGGATGCGTTCCTCGACGCGCTGGAGGAATCGGCGCGCCGGGTCACGTCTGCCGCCTGAAGCGCGCTACCAAAGTGATGATTTCTCGCCTTCGGGCCGCCCACCCCAGAGGCCATGCCCGCACAGGCGGGGGTGGGGGCCATCCGGTAATCCCAAACCCTACGTTGGTCCGGTTTTCGACCCTG
>DASUPI010000395.1:0-2508 GCA_036281135.1 Rhodoplanes sp.
CAAGGCGGCGGGCGCGGAGCGTGATTCGGCCAATCCCGACCCCAAACGCGATCCTCATCCGCCCGGAAACGCCGCGAAGGATCCGTCGGACTGGGTGTCGGGCGGGGAGCCGATGACCGGCGCGCAGGCGTCCTATCTCAAGACGCTGACCGAACAGGCGCGCGAACCGGAGGCCTATGATCCCGAATTAACCAAGGCCGAGGCGTCGCGGCGCATCGATGCCCTGAAGGCAAAGCTCGGGCTTGCGAGCGATCCGCCGCACACGGCGTGATCGCTCGCAACCTAGAGCCGCGACAAACGCTGTTAGGCGCGGGCTGGGACGCTCTACGAAGACTTCGCTTCGTCGAGCGCATCCTTCCATTTCGACATGCTGTCGGAAATGATTCGCGTCGACGTCAGAGCGGCGTGATTGAGCTGCGCGTAGCCGGTGATTTCACGCTGCACGCGGTCGCCCTCATTGGCGATATAGTCGCGCAGGTTTTGCAGCTCGCCGATCAAATTGTCGATTTCCTGCAGAGAGGTGCCGGCGACGCGTTGCACCAGCGAGCGGATATTGCTGGCGGCGAACTCGCCGCTGCCGGCATCCGGCCGCTTCAGCGGCGTGAAATCGCGCCGGACGAATTCCCGGATTTCCCCCTCGAAAGTGGTCGCGGCGTCCTCGACATCGCCTTGGGCTTGGGCTTGGGCCGTGGTCACGGTCATGAACAATGCTCCTTCTGACGCAGCACGAGAACCCACGTGCGATCCAACGCCCGACACGCAGGCTACGCGACAACGGTTCCATTAGGCCAGTTCAATTTGTCGGGGTCACGGCAATTATACGGCCGGAACGGCCATATGATGCCGCAATTATTGACAATTCGCGTTTCGGGCGGGCGAGCGAACGAATTTCCGCGGCGGAACCTATGTTCCTTGGCGCGCGTTGGTTTGCGCATCTTAACCAAGCGTAGAGAGGCCGTCATGCCTGCTACCCGTGTGTTCGTGTTCGGACTGGCATTGATGTCGGGCGTCGCCGCCGCCCAAGCACAGACCGTCATCACGCGTCAGATCAGCGAGGAGCCGGTCGAAACCACCATCACTCAGGGCCCCTATGGGACTGTCATCACGCGCCGTCCGCTCGACACATCCTATCGGCGGGTTATTGCGCCCGGCTATGTCGCTCCCGGATATGTCGCGCCCGGCTACGCCACTCCCGGTTATGTCGCCCCCGGCTATGCCCCTCCCGGCTACGGGACCGTTCAGGTCCGTTCCCTGAACCCCCCGGCGGTCGTGATCGAGGAATCGGACGATGACGACGAAGACGTCGTCGAGACGGTCCGGGTTCGGACGGTTCCGGCGCGGGTCGCCGCCCCGGTCGTGCGTGCGCGGCCCCTGGCGCGGCGCGGAAGCCCGCCCATCATGGCGCGCGCGGTCGAGCCCGAGGATCGGCCGGTCGCGCGCGTGCGTCGTGTCAGCGCGCCGCTGGCGCTGCGGCCGGCTCAGCGCGAGATCGTGTACCGCACCATCGTGCGCGAGCGCGTCTATGCGCCGCCAGCAGTCGTTCAGGGCGGCTATGCGGTCGCGCCGGTCGGCTATGTCGCTTCGCCTTATGTCGCGACGAACGCCGTCGCTTATGCCGTGGGCGCGCCCGTGCCGCAGAGGGTTGCGCTTGTGGCCGTTCCGCAGACCCTGACCGTGCAAGTGCCGGTGACCCGCGGCTATCGCTATGCCGTGGTCAATAACCGCGTGCTGCTCGTCGATCCGGCGACCAACATCATCGTCGCCGATGTGACGCCCTGACCGGAGCGGCGCTGGCGTCGGCGACGTCGCCGGCGCCGCCTCCCGAGCAGCCACGCAACACGACGGAACGGATGGAGCGCGCCATGAGTCGCGCAGGGTTGATCAACCAGGGTTTGCCGAGATCGGCGGATCGTGTTCGCCGCAACACCGACGCAGAGATCAATGCGCGAATCGATCGGCAGATCGAACGCAACGTGCTCTATTTCGCCCAGCATCCGCACGAGATCGGCCAGCGGCTCAAGGATCTCGACGCGGAATGGGACGTCGAGCGCGCCCTGCAAGCGAATGCGGCGACCGTCGGCTTTCTCGGGACCATGCTGGCGGCGCGGCGCGGTTCGCGCTTCCTGTTGCTTCCGGCGGCGGCGATGGGCTTTCTGTTGCAGCACGCGGTGCAGGGCTGGTGCCCCCCGCTGCCGATTCTGCGCCGAGTGGGCTTTCGCACGGCGAAAGAGATCGAGCGCGAGCGTAATGCCTTGAAGGCGTTGCGCGGCGATTATGCGAACCTCCCGCGGGAGGGCGATGTGGTCGCTCAGGCGGCTGCGGCGCTGCAGGCGGCGCGCGCCGACGGCCTTGGCTGACGCGCGTTCACGGTCGGGACTGCGATCGAGTCGGGCCGCCTCTGCTGGGCTATTTTGGATAGCCGAACAGGATTTCCGTGACCGTGAGCTTCAGGGCGCGGATGGCGGCGTCGCTCGAAGCGAATTCTTCGCCGGCGGCCTCGGCGCGGGC
>DASUPI010000396.1:0-2643 GCA_036281135.1 Rhodoplanes sp.
GTCCTTGAGGTCGAGGAGATCCATCGTCACCAGCGAGTCCTCGACGGGCGGCTGGCTCTCCGGCGAGCGCCAGGTGAATACCAGCTTGCGCGGATTCACCTCGACGAACTGGCCTGAAGAAACCTCTTCGGCTCCCTTCGCCGTGCGCCGGCGGAAGTGGAAGCTGCCGCCTGATCGCGCCGCGATCTCGTAGCTGGCGACCTCGGCCTTTTCCGTCTTGCCCCACCAGACGGTCGCCAGGGTCGGGTCGGTGAAGGCGCGATAGATCTCGGCGGGCGATGCCGGGACGACGCGCGAGGCGCGAACGGACAAGCCGCGGGGTTTTGGCGATGCTTCAGTCATTGTTGTCTCCCTGTCGGGCGCAAAGGGGCTTCGGCTCCGGATCGTCCGCCCGAACCCTCGAGAGGCCGGCTGAGGGGCCATCGCCATTCATAGAGGCGCGGAGCGCGGAGCGTCAACACTCAGGCGGCCGGGGTGTCGATAGCAGATGATGTGACCGGGTTCTGTAGCACGAGGTTTGACCGACGTTAGAGCCATTCTGGTTTGGGGAGTGGCGAATGGGTCGGGCAGCCGTGTTGCAGGAGATCCGCGTGATGCGGTTTGAGGATGTTTATGGGCGTTGGCGGTCTGGCCGGGTGTCGTGCGAGACGGCGGCGGATTTGCTGGGGATGTCGGTAAGTTCGTTTTTTCGGCGGCGGCGGCGGGTGGAGGCGGAAGGAGCTTCCGGCCTGATCGACGCGCGGCTCGACCGGGCCGCGGCCAGGCGGGCGCCGGTGGACGAGGTGACGCGGGTTGTGGAGCTGTTCGAGACGCGCTACTTCGATTTCACGGTGAAGCATTTTCACGAGAAGCTGGTGGCCGAGCATGCGATCGGGCGCAGCTACACGTGGACGAAGAACACGCTACAGGCGGCCGGCAAGGTGGTGCGGGGCAAACGCAAGGGGGCGCACCGGCGGCGCCGGCCGCGCAAGCCGATGGTCGGCATGATGCTGCACCAGGGATGGCTCGCGGCATGAATGGATGGCCGGGCAGTGGTGGGATCTCATCGTCACCATGGATGATGCCGACAGCGCGATTTACTCGGCCTTCTTCGTCGCCGAGGAAGGCACGATGAGCAGCTTCCGGGGGCTTCAGGAGACCATCGCGGCGCACGGCCTGTTCGGCTCGCTCTACACCGATCGCGGCTCGCATTACTGGATCACGACGGCCGCCGGTACGATCGACCGGGACAACCCGACCCAGGTCAGGCGGGCCCTCGAGCAGCTCGGCATCGAGCTGATCCCGGCCTTCTCGCCGGAGGCGCGCGGCCGCTCGGAACGGATGTTCGGCACGCTGCAGAAGCGCTTGCCGCAGGAACTCCGGCTCGCCGGCATCGCCGACATGGCGGCGGCGAACCGGTTCCTCGAGGAGGTGTTCATGCCCGAGCACAACCGCCGCTTCCGAACCGCGGCGGCCGAGGTCGGCTCGGCTTTCGTCACCTGTGACCGGCGCGATCTCGGCGACATCCTCTGTATCCAGGAGGAGCGCACGGTCGGCAATGACAACACCGTCCGATACCATGGCCGCGTCCTGCAGATCCCGGCCGACCGCCACCGCCATCACTACGTCAAGTGCAAGGTGCGCGTCCACGAGCGCCCGGACGGCACGCTCGCCGTCTTCCATGGACCGCGCCAGCTCGCCCGCTACACCCCGGACGGCACTCTGGAGGATCCGGCAACTCTCGAAAAATCAGCCGCTTGAGACCGCTCGGCGGCGGCGCTGTGGATTTGTGGACAACGGTCGAGTAGGCACGGAGGATTATTCCCCCGCGCCTCTCACAGAACCGGACGTGCGGTTCACGCATCCGGCTCTTTGGCTTGATATATCAGAACTCCAGCGATAGCTGGGCCGATGCCTGCGGCGGGTTGAGATCGGTCCAGCGGGCTTTGAGCGAGGCCATCCGTCGATTGAACCACGACGGTGGATAGGCCCGAGTCATTGCCGGCCGGTTCGATTTTACCCATGGCCCTTTGCCGCTATACGCACAGCTGGTGGCCGCCTTGTGGCTGACCCCCTTGCTTTTCAGGTGTCGGACGAGGAAGCGTTGACGCTTTCTTTGGCGAACGATGATCGCCCTGATCCGGCGGCGGACATGGGCGTCGATGACACCCAGCCCGTGAGCCGCCTCCGGTGTACAGAGCCGGAAGTGGCTCATCCACCCGGTCATGTAACGGCTGATGTCGTCCATACAGGATGTAATGGATCGCCCCCAACTCGGAGGCGTCATTCCCCGTAGGGTCGTCTTCAGCCGTCGTTCTGCCTTCGTTGACGGAAAGATGGCGACGTCGTCGCTTTCCCCCTCCGTTTTGCAGCGAAAGCGGAACCCGAGAAAGTGCACTTCATCCGGTTTGCGGACGCCACTCTTCTCTTCGTTGACCTGGAGCCGCATGCGCTTCTCCAGGAATTGACGAATCGATGTCATGACGCGCTGGCCGGCCCGTTCGCTATGCACGAAGATATTCGCATCATCGGCGTAGCGTACGAATCGGAGGCCGCGCCGCGCCACTTCCTGATCCAATTCGTCGAGGACGATATTGGAAAGAATCGGCGAAAGCGGCCCCCCTTGCGGTGTGCCTTCCCGGACAGCCATCTTCGTTCCGTCCG
>DASUPI010000397.1:0-2921 GCA_036281135.1 Rhodoplanes sp.
CGCTCCATGCCGGTCGCGGCGTCGAACACCGGTACCGTGTCGCCCGCCCAGTCGACGAACAGCTTCTCGCCGGCAAGATGCTTCTGCCGCATCGTCGGCGTGATGCACTTCCGGAGTCTGCGGAATCCGGTTCAACGCGGACACCGATTCCACGGCAAGGGGGACAGCAATCCGGTGAAGGCGGACAGCAGGTGACGGCGGCGTAGAGGCGCTCCCGTCGACAGTCGAATCGGCTGATCGGTCTCCTTGGCAACCAGGGGGTGACCGATGCCGGCGGAGAGAGTGTCGATGCGGAAGATACGTGACGTGCTGCGCCTGACGCAGGCGATGGGGATGAGCCGGCGCTTGGTCGGCGAGGCGACGGGGATCGGCAAGACGGCGGTCGGCGAGTATGTGCGTCGGGCGGCGGTGGCGGGTCTCAGCTGGCCGTTCCCGGACACGCTCGATGATGCCGAGCTGGAGCGGCGGTTGTTTCCGCCGACGGATGCGGCGGCGGCGGCGCGCATCGATCCGGACTGGTCACACATCCATACGGAGCTGAAGCGGCGCGGGGTGACGCTGGCTTTGCTCTGGCAGGAGTATCGCGCCGAGCACGCCCAAGGCTACGCCTACAGCTGGTTCTGCGAGCGCTACAGCGACTGGCGGAAGTGCATCACGCCGACGATGCGGCAGACGCATATTGCCGGCGAGAAGCTGTTCGTCGACTGGGCGGGCGACACGATCCCGGTGTTTGATGCGGCGACCGGGCAAGAACGCCGCGCGCACATCTTCGTCGCGGCGCTCGGGGCGTCCAATTACACCTACGCCGAGGCGCGCTGGAGCGAGATGCTGCCCGACTGGATCGGCGCGCATGTGAACGCGCTGGCGGCGATCGGCGGCGTGCCCAAGGCGCTTGTGCCCGACAATCTGAAGGCCGGGATCACCAGGCCGTCGCGCTACGAGCCCGGTATCAACCGGACATACCAGGACCTCGCCGACCACTACGGCTGCGTGGTGCTGCCGACGCGCGTGATGAAGCCACGCGACAAGGCCAAGGTCGAGGTCGCGGTCCAGATCGTCGAGCGCTTCGTGCTGGCGAAGCTGCGCCATTGCCACTTCTTCTCGCTGGTCGAGCTGAACGCCGCGATCCGTGACTGCGTAACGGCGATCAATGCCAAGGTCATGCGCCGCGTCGGCAAGAGCCGCAACGAGCTGCTGGAAAGGCTCGATCGCCCGGCGCTCAACGCGCTGCCGACGACGCCCTACTTCTATGCGGAATGGAAGCAGGCCCGCGTCGCGCCCGACTATCACATCGAGATCGCCGGCCACTACTACTCGGTGCCCGCGAAGCTGATCCGCGAGATCGTCGAGGCGCGCATCACCAGCGCGACGGTCGAGGTCTTCCACAAGGGCCAGCGGGTCGCCAGCCATGCGGTCTCCGCCGTTCGCAACCGGCACACCACGATCACCGAGCACATGCCGAGCGCGCATCGCCGCTACGCGGAATGGACGCCGGCCAAGATGATGAGCGAGGCGGCCAAGGTCGGCCCGGCGACGGTCGCGTTGTTCGAAGCGATCATGAAGGCAAAGCCTCATCCCGAGCAGGGCTTCCGCTCGTGCCTCGGCATTGTCGGGCTCACCAGAAGTTACGGCGTAATCCGCCTCGAAGCCGCATCGCGGCGTGGCAACGACATCGGCGCGACCAGCTACGGCTCGATCGCCTCGATCCTCAAGCACGGGCTCGACAAAGCTTACGCAACCGAACCGACGCCGGACGTCCCGCCGATCCGGCACGGCAACATCCGTGGCTCTGGCTACTACCACTGACAAGCGCCGCGCGGATGCGACCCACAGGCGGTGAAAAGGAAGGAACAGAAAATGCTTACCCATCCAACCGAACAACGGCTCATTGCGCTCGGCCTCGCCGGCATGGCGAAGGCGCTCGAGGAGCAACGACGATTGCCCGACGTCGCCGCCCTCGCGTTCGAGGAGCGGCTCGCCCTGCTGGTCGACCGCGAGGCGATCGAACGCCAGAACAAGCGGCTGGTCAGTCGCTTGAAGTTCGCCGCTCTTCGACAGAACGCCGTCGTCGAGGACGTCGATATGAAGGCGCCGCGCGGGCTCGACAAGGCGCTGTTCGCCAAGCTCGCTGCCGGGGACTGGATCGATCGGCATCAGAACCTGATCGTCATTGGTCCCACCGGCGTCGGTAAAAGTTGGATCGCTTGCGCGCTGGCGCACACGGCGTGCCGAAACGATCGCTCGGTGCTCTATCATCGCGTGCCACGGCTGTTCGATGCCCTGGCGCTGGCACGCGGTGACGGCCGGCATGCACGCCTGCTCAAGACCATCGCGCGCGTCCAACTGCTGATCCTCGATGACTGGGGCCTCGCCAACCTGACGCCGGATCAGGGCCGCGACCTTCTCGAGATCATCGACGATCGACAGGGACGCGGCAGCACCGTCGTGACCAGCCAGCTCCCTGTCGAGAACTGGCACGAGGTGATCGCCAATCCCACCGTCGCCGACGCCATCTTGGATCGGCTCGTGCACAACGCGCATCGGTTAACGCTCACCGGCGAAAGCCTGCGCAAGGCCGCCGCCAAACGCGCCGGACTTGACCTCAAGCAGGCCGCATGACCCCATGAAGCCGTCGACGGGAGCCGCTGTCCGCCTTCACCGGAATGCTGTCCGCCATCGACCGGAATCACTGTCCGCCTTCAAATGGAATGCCTGTCCGCCATCACCGGAATACGCAGATGTACCGGATTTCGGGGCCAACCAGCCGGAAATTGACCGGCACCACGACCAAGCCGGCCTTCGCCACGGCGGCGTAGATCTCCAGCCATTCAAGGCAATTGTACGCGAGCACCGCGACCCGATCGCCCTTCTTGAGCCCCAGACCGATCAAAGCATTCGCAAGCCGGCAGGCGCGATCGTTC
>DASUPI010000398.1:0-2875 GCA_036281135.1 Rhodoplanes sp.
ACGTTCGACGATCTGGCGGTCGAGGCGGCGCGGCGCGACGGCGCGACCCTGCTCATCCGCGGCTTGCGCGACGGCACCGACCTCGACTACGAAATGCAGATGGCGGGAATGAACGAAGGCATGGCGCCCGACGTCGCCACCGTGTTCCTGCCCGCCTCGCCGCTGGTGCGCCCGATCACCGCCACACTGGTTCGCCAGATTGCCGGAATGGGCGGCGACGTGTCCGCCTTCGTGCCGCCCCTTGTCGCGGTCCGCCTCAAGGCCAAGTTCGCCGCCAAGGCGCGCTGAAACCCGCCGCCAACCTCCGTAGGGATAGCCTCATGATCCGCATGCTCGCCGTGCTCGCTTTGCTCGGTTTTTCCATCGCCGCCGCGCCCGCGCAGCCGGCGCCCGCGAAGACCGATCCGCAGAACACAATCTATCTCGACACCAAAGACGGCCGCATCGTCATCCGGCTGCGGTCGGATCTCGCGCCCAAGCATGCCGAGCGGATCAAGACGCTCGCGCGCGAGAAGTTCTACGACAATGTGCCGTTCCATCGCGTGATCGACGGCTTCATGGCGCAGACCGGCGACGGCCAGTCGGGCAACGGCACCGGCGGCTCGAAATATCCCAACCTGCCGGCGGAATTCTCCAACGTGCCGTTCAAGCGCGGCGTCGTCGGCATGGCGCGCAAGGGCGGCGACAACAATTCCGCCAACAGCCAGTTCTTCATCATGTTCGGCGAGGCGCCGAGCCTCAACGGCCAGTACACCGTGGTTGGCGAGGTCGTGTCGGGCATGGAGGTGGTCGACAAAGTCAAGAAGGGATCGTCGGCGGACAACGGCGCGGTCAGCAATCCCGACAAGATCCTGCGCATGCAGGTCGCAGCCGACGCGCGGTGATCGCGCCAATTTTTCTGGAGGACGCTCATGACGACGAACGCAGAAGACACGCTGGTCCTGGAAACCACCAAGGGTCCGGTCACGATCGCTATGCGGCCGGACCTCGCGCCCAAACATGTCGCGCGCATCAAGGAACTGGTGGGGCAGGGCTTCTACGACGGGATCGCGTTCCACCGCGTGATCGAGGGATTCATGGCGCAGACCGGTTGCCCGCACGGGACCGGCGCCGGCGGCTCAGGCCAGAAACTCAAGGCGGAGTTTTCGCGCGAGAAGCATTTGCGCGGCACGGTCTCGATGGCGCGCGCGCAGGATCCCAATTCGGGCGACAGTCAGTTCTTCATCTGCCTTGCCGATGCGTCTTGGCTTGACGGTCAATATACCGTGTGGGGCGAGGTCACTGCGGGAATGGAGAATGTCAATCAGATCAAACGGGGCGAGCCGGTTGTGAACCCCGACCGGATCGTGACCGCGCGCATGGCCACCCCTGCGGCCTGATGCCGCCCGCGATGGGATCGATCGGCCAAATACCGTTTTACTGACGCACGCGACGAGCTCGTCGCGCCTGTTCAAGTAAAAGCTCCGCCGCAACGCGGCCGATCTCTTGGCGCGGATAGTTGTCTTTAAGGTCCATTCCGAGTTCGACCTGGCCCCATTGCGCGGTAACACTGCGCAACATGTCGTCAGGATCGCTGTAAGGATATGTCGAGAAAATTGCGCCGGTCGGTATATGGACGATTTCTACTTCGCTTCTTATTCTAAACTGCTCACGCGTCACCATGGTCATCGCCGCCTCCGCGTTCTGCCCGATAGATTTATATAGACGAAAGTTGAAAGCGGAAGCCTGATTCGTCGCGCGCACGAAAAAATGATTAACCACGGTTCATGCGCACCTCTGCGTTCGACTTCGACCTGCCGCCGAATCGGGTCGCGTTGCGCCCGGCGAGCCCGCGCGACGCGGCGCGCCTGCTGGTCTTGCGGCCGGGCGGTGCGCCGGAACTCGTCGATCGGACGGTGCGCGACCTGCCGGAGCTGCTGCGACCAGGCGACCAGCTCGTCGTCAACGACACCAAGGTCATAGCGGCGAGCCTGACGGGCCGCCGCATCGGGCGGGGCGCAGAGCCGCGGATCGAGGCGACGCTGATCGAGCGCCTCGACGGATCGCGCTGGCGCGCCCTCATCAAAGGGGCGAAGAAGCTCGCTCCGGGCGATGTTGTTCGTTTCGGCGACGAGGGGAAAGTTTGTTTTCTCGGCCAGTTGGACGCAACCGTCGAGGAAAAGGGTGAAGCAGGCGACGTCACGCTCGCCTTCGCCTTTCACGGGCCGGTGCTCGACCAGGCGATCGCGGAGCGCGGGAACATGCCGCTGCCGCCTTACATCGCCGCCCGCCGCGCGCCCGACGAGCAGGACCGCAGCGACTACCAGACCCTGTTCGCGCGCGCCGAGGGAGCGGTCGCCGCGCCGACCGCGGGACTGCATTTCACCGAGGCGCTGCTGTCGCGCCTGCGCGAGCGCGACGTCGGACTGCATGCCGTCACCCTGCATGTCGGGCCGGGCACGTTCCTGCCGGTCAAGGCGGCGGATACGGACGAGCACCGCATGCATGCCGAACGGGGCGAGGTGAGCGCGGTCACCGCCGCGGCGCTCAACGCGGCGCGCAGGGCCGGGGGCCGCATCGTCGCGGTCGGCTCGACCGCGCTGCGGCTCCTGGAAACGGCGGCCGACGAGGACGGCGTGATTGCGCCATTCTCGGGCGAGACCGCGATTTTCATCACGCCGGGCCACCGCTTCCGCGCCACCGACCTGCTGATGACCAATTTCCATCTGCCGCGCTCGACCTTGTTCATGCTGGTCGCAGCCTTCAGCGGGCTCGACGTGATGCGGCGCGCCTACGCGCACGCGATCGTCGCCGGCTACCGCTTCTACTCCTATGGCGATGCATGCCTGCTGTTTCCCAGCCGCCGGGATGCTGTCCAACCCTCTCCCCTTGTGGG
>DASUPI010000399.1:0-6896 GCA_036281135.1 Rhodoplanes sp.
GCGAAAATTCGCCGAGCGCTGAGTCGGCGGCGGCGTGGGGACGGAACACGGTCATGAGGACAATCAAGACCTTGTTCATTGTCGCGGTTGGTTCGGGCGCCGTCCTCGCTGCCGCCGCTGCTTATCGTTACGGCTTGCCAAGCCCTAGTCTCTTGCACGCTCAACCTCATTCGGGCGCGCCCGAGCCGATGGCGGCCGACGCACGGACGATCCTCTATTACCGCGATCCCGGCGGCGAGCCCTTGTGGTCGCCGTCGCCGAAGAAAGACCAGCTTGGCCGCGACTATCTCCCGGTCTACGACGACGGGAGAGAGGCGTCGTTCGAGCTGCAACGCAAGCCTTCTCCTTCCAACTCCGCTACTCGGAAAATTCTGTACTACCGCAACCCGATGGGACTGCCCGACATATCGCCGACGCCAAAGAAAGACTCGATGGGCATGGATTACATCCCCGTCTACGAAGGCGAAGACGTCGACGACGGCAGAACCGTCAAGGTAAGTCTGGACAAGGTTCAACGCACCGGAGTGCGCAGCGAAGTCGTGGAGGCGCGCGTGCTGATTACGCCGGTCCGCGGCGTCGGCACCGTGAAGTACGACGAGCGGCGACTGACCGTCGTCACGGTCCGTGCCGAAGGCTATGTCGAGGACCTGTTCGTCAACAGCACGGGGCAGTTTGTCAGGGCGGGGCAGCCCTTGTTCCGGATGTACAGCAAGGAAATCCAGCTTGCCCAGATCGACCTTAACATCGCGATGGGCGCTCAAAACCGCGTCAGTGGCGGGCTTGGCATTCAAACGATCGAAGGCGCCATCCAGCGCCTGCGCAACCTTGCCGTTCCGGAAAGCCGTATCGAGGAAGTTCGAAGCAAGGGTGCAAATCCGCGCACGCTCGACTGGATGTCGCCAGCGACCGGCACGGTGATCGAAAAGCGCATCGTCAACGGCCAGCGGGTCATGCCGGGCGAAGAGCTCTACCGCATCGCCGATCTGTCTCGCATGTGGGTCATTGCTGAAGTGTCGGAACTCGACCTCGCTGCGATCAAGGTCGGCATGCATGCCGACGTGATTCTGCGCGCTTATGCCAGCCAGCCGCTCGCGGGCGTCGTCACCTTCATCTATCCCGATCTGCGTCCGGAGACTCGGACCGCGCGGGTGCGGATCGAGCTGCCCAATCCTGACGGCCGCCTGAAGGTGGACATGTACGCGGATGTGGTGTTCCGGACTGGCGCCGACCGAGATCCCGTGGTCGCTGTTCCGGTCAGCGCGGTCATTGACAGCGGTACCCAGCAGGTCGTGCTCGTCGACAAGGGCGAAGGCCGGTTCGAGCCGCGGGAGATCAAGCTTGGCGCGCATGGCCAGGACTATGTCGAGGTGCTGAAGGGCATCAAAGAAGGCGAGTTGGTGGTCACCGCCGCGACTTTCCTGATCGATTCGGAGAGCAATCTGCGCGCCGCTCTGAAGAGCTTCGCACGCCAGGACGCGCCGCAATGATCGTCGTGATCATTCGCTGGTCGGCAGGCAACATTTTCCTCGTCGCGCTCGCGACCGTGTTTGTAACGCTTGCGGGCATATACGCGGTCTACCGGGTGCCGCTCGATGCCATCCCCGATCTCTCCGACGTGCAGGTGATCATCTACACCGAATATCCGGGCCAGGCGCCCCAGGTGGTGGAAGACCAGGTCACCTATCCGCTCACCACGTCGATGCTGAGCGTCCCGAAGTCGCGGAACGTGCGCGGGTTCTCGTTCTTTGGCGTTTCATTCGTGTACGTGATCTTCGAGGACGGAACCGACCTCTATTGGGCGCGCTCGCGCGTGCTCGAATATCTCAACTCGGCGGCGCGGCGCTTGCCCTCGGGCGTCGCGCCAAGCCTCGGACCCGACGCCACTGGGGTTGGCTGGGTCTATCAGTACATCGTGCGCGGGGCGCAGATGAACCTCGCCGAACTGCGCACGATTCAAGACTGGTATATCCGCTACGGGGTGGCGAAGGCCGAGGGCGTCGCGGAAGTCGCGAGCGTCGGCGGGTTTGTCAAGCAGTACAGCGTCGTGATCGACCCGCGCCGCCTGCAGGCGCTCGGCATCCCGCTCACCAAGGTCAATGACGCGATTCGGACCAGCAACCGCGACGTGGGAGGCCGCACGGTCGAGCTGTCGGAAACCGAGTTTGCGATCCGCGGCCGCGGCTATTTGAAAGGCCTGTCCGATCTGCAGCAGATCGTGGTGAAGAGCGACCGCGGCGTTCCGGTCTTCCTTCGGGATGTCGCGCGCGTCGAACTCGTACCCGACGAGCGCCGCGGAATTACCGAGGTGAACGGGGAAGGCGAAGTCGTCACCGGCATCGCCCTGCAGCGCTCCGGCGAAAACGCGCTCACCGTTATACGAAATGTGAAGAACCGGCTGGCCGAGCTCGCCTCGAGCCTGCCCGCCGGCGTTTCGGTCGAAGCGGTGTACGACCGCTCCGACCTGATTTATCGCGCGATCGACACACTGAAAACCACGCTGATCGAGGAAAGCATCATCGTCGCTCTCGTCTGCGTCATCTTCCTCCTGCATGTGCGCAGCGCGTTCGTCGCCATCATCACCCTGCCGATCGGCGTCCTGATCGCCTATCTCCTCATGTACATGCTGGGGCTCAGTTCGAACATAATGAGCCTGGGCGGGATTGCGATCGCGATCGGGGCAATGGTCGACGCCGCCATCGTGATGATCGAGAACGCGCACAAGCATCTGGAACGCGCGCTGCCGGACAAGCCGCGCAGCGAGGTCCTTATCGAGGCTGCGGTCGAGGTCGGCCCGGCGTTGTTCTTCAGCCTGCTGATCATCACGGTGTCGTTCCTCCCGATCTTTGCGTTGGAAGCGCAGGAAGGGCTGCTGTTCAAGCCCTTAGCTTACACCAAGACCTTCGCCATGGCAGCCGCGGCCTTGCTGTCGATCACGCTGGTGCCCGCGTTGATGCTCGTTTTCGTACGCGGCCGGATCATGCCGGAGCACAAGAACCCGGTGAACCGTTTCCTGATCTGGGTCTACCGGCCGGTGATCCGTTTCGCGCTGCGCTTCAAGGGAACGACCATCCTCGCCGCCGTGCTCGTCCTCGCCGGCAGTGTGTGGCCAGCGCTGAAGCTCGGCTCGGAGTTCATGCCGACCCTCAACGAGGGCACCCTGTTCTACATGCCGACCACTTTTCCGGGCCTGTCCGTCACCAAGGCGGCGGAGCTGTTGCAGACCCAGAATAAGATCATCAAGAGCTTTCCGGAGGTCGAATCGGTTTGGGGCAAGGCGGGTCGCGCCTTGACGGCGACGGACCCCGCGCCCACCGAGATGTTCGAGACGATCATCAATCTCAAGCCAGAGAAGGACTGGCGGCCAGGAATGACGACCGACAAGCTGATTGCCGAGATGGACAAGTCGCTGCAGTTTCCCGGCGTGTCGAATGCATGGACCATGCCCATCAAAGCGCGCATCGACATGCTCTCGACCGGCATCCGTACCCCGGTCGGCATCAAGGTTTACGGTAAGGACCTTGCAGAAATCGAAAAGCTCGCGCGTCAGATCGAAACCGTTGTGCGTACGGTGCCCGGCACGACGAGCGCCTTCGCGGAACGCGTGATCGGCGGCTACTATCTCAACATCGATCCCGACCGCGGCCAGATTGCGCGGTACGGGCTCACCATCGACGACGTGCAGAACATGGTGGCGATGGCGCTCGGCGCTGACACAGTGACCACGACCGTGGAAGGGCGCGAGCGTTATGCCGTAACCATGCGCTACCCGCGCGACCTGCGCAGCGATCCGCAAGCAATCGCAACGCAGGTGCTGATCCCCTTGGGCGAGGGCGGAACGGTGCCGCTCGGCGAAATCGCCAAGGTCAGCCTCGCGCGAGGTCCGGCCACCATCCGCACCGAAAACGCGCAGCTTGCGGTGTACATCTATGTCGATCTGCGCGACCGCGACATCGGAGGCTATGTGGCCGACGCCCAAAAGGCGGTCGCGACGCAGGTCAAGTTCCCACCCGGCTACTATGTGAGCTGGAGCGGGCAGTTCGAATACATGGAGCGCGCCAAGGCGCGGCTGCAGATCGTCGTCCCGATCACGGTGCTCATCATTTTCCTGTTGCTCTATCTCAATTTCCGCCGCGTCACGGAAAGCCTCATCGTGATGCTGTCGGTGCCGTTCGCCCTGGTTGGCGGGCTGTGGCTGATGTGGTGGCTCAACTTCAACCTGTCGGTCGCCGTCGCGGTCGGGTTCATTGCGCTCGCGGGCGTAGCGGCCGAGACGGGCGTCGTGATGCTGATCTACCTCGATCATGCGCTCAAGGAACTGCAGGCGCAGCGCGCCGCCGAAGGCGCGCCGTTCACGCGCGATGATCTTTACGCTGCGATCATGACCGGCGCCGTCGAGCGCGTGCGCCCGAAAATGATGACGGTCGCCGCCATCATGGCCGGGCTGCTTCCGATCATGTGGAGCCACGGGACGGGGGCCGAGGTGATGCAGCGGATCGCGGTGCCGATGATCGGCGGCATGGTCTCCTCGACCCTGCTGACGCTGATCGTGATCCCGGCGATCTATGCCGTGGTGAAGAGCCGCGGCATCGTGTTGACGTCTAGCCCGGCGCTGGCCCGGCCTGTTTCGGCGTAGTCCTCCCGGGGGATTCGGATCGGCAGCGGACGCGGCGGACGGCCCACCGCCGATAGTGGGGGCGAACCAGCCCCCGTGTAACCTAACCACGCCTGCTGCCGAACTAAATTGAAGAGAGGGGGCTGATGCCGGCGAGCGAGCCTGAGCTCAAGATATTGATGACGGCCAGTCTGGCCGGGGACGCGGCCGCGCATCGGGTGTTGCTGGATCGTCTCAGCGGCAGGCTGCGCGGCTATTACAAGGGAAGGCTCGCGCGCATCGGACGCAGCGCGACGGAGGCGGAGGACCTTGTGCAGGAGGCGTTGATTGCGATCCACACGGGCAGACATACCTATGACCCCGCCGAGCCGTTTACGCCATGGGTGCAGGCGATCGCCCGCTACAAACTGGTCGACCACCTGCGCCGGACCCGCGCTTCGCTCGCCGATGCGCCGATCGACGACGCTACGGACCTCATGGCGCAGGACGATCATGTCGGGGTGGAAAGCGCCTATGACCTGCGACGGCTGCTCGCGCGGCTGCCGGACAAAATGCGGCGCGCGATCGAGTACGTGAAGATCGAGGGGATGAGCGTTGCGGAGACCGCGAGCTTATGCGGGGTGTCCGAGTCGGCGGTGAAAGTGAACGTGCATCGGGGGCTGCAAGCGCTCGCCGCCTCGATCGCGCGAGAGAGGAAGAGATGAGGACGGACGATCTGATTGCGATGCTCAGCACCAATGTCGAGCCGGTCGACCGGCGGAAACTCGTGCGCACGTTCGGCGCAGCCCTGGCGATCGGCGGCGCGGCGGCGGTCTGCGTCGTGTTGCTCGGGTTTGGGCTTCGGACCGACGTAACCGAGGCCGGCGCGTTCGTCTCGCTCGTACTGAAGATCATCTTTACCATTGGCGTCCTTGGTCTGGCTTCGACCTATCTGATCCGGTTCGCCCGGCCGGGCGGCGAACGCGGAGCGCCGCTCATGCTGCTCGCTCTGCCGTTCGTTGCGATCATGGCGCTCGCCGCGATCAGCCTCGCTTCGGTGCCGCACTCTCATTGGAACGCCATGATTCTTGGGGACCAGTGGCTGGAATGCCTTCTGTCGATCCCGGTGATTGCGATCGCGCCGTTCGCCGTGATCATCTGGGCGGTGCGCCAGGCGATGCCGACCGACTTGCGCCGCGCGGGAGCCCTCGCCGGGCTCGTCGCCGGCGCGCTGAGCGCGACCGGCTACGCCCTGCATTGCGTGGACGATTCCGTGCCCTTCATCGCTCTCTGGTATGGCGGGACGATCGCCTTGTGCACCCTTGCCGGCGCGGCGCTCGGCCCGCGGCTGCTGCGCTGGTAGGCTCTATGCGTCGGTAGCAGAGCGTGCCGCGCAGCTTCGCTCGCAATGCGACAAAGCCGCTATTCGAGGACCAAGACCAAAGCGATCAAGCCGCGCTCAAATGCCGAGCGCCACGCGGGAACGCCAACTGTTCCGCCATTTGTGGACACTAAATCGGCGCTCAGCGCAGCGGCGCTTCCCAGCAAGTCCCGCGTGCCGCGCTCGTCAACCTCGCCGATGAATTGAATGGGGTCATCGAGATACGGGCTCACGCGTTCCTTGGAACAGCTGTTTTGCGCACCCGGGACCTTGGCCGCGATTCTGAGCGGGCGGCCGGCGGTGAACAGGCCCGCTCTGTGTGGATTACGACTTTCACGCCAAGACCCGGACCTGAATCACTGGACGGTCAATTCGCGGCGTCGGAACAGCCTTCTTCAGTGCCGAAATCCGAGCGGCGTTCAGGTCAACCGCACGAGTTGGCGAGAGGGGGGCGCGCGCAAGCAAACCAACGATTTGCACCGATTACGATCGACGTGGCTGCCGTGACGGTCGACCGTAGTAGTTGCCGAACCAAGGAGATTCGCCGATGGATAACAAACCGCCCGAAGAAATCGACCATCATCGCCGCCGTCTTTTTGGTGCTGCTGCGCTGACCATTGCCGCCGCCCAGCTCGGTATGATTGGTTCTGCGGATGCACAGGCTGGCAAGACGAAACCGATCGAGCTGCCGGCCATCAAGCCGGGAACAAACACGTCGTTCGGCCCGCTGAAGCAGATCGATGCCGGCCTCCTCAATGTCGGCTACGCCGAAGCCGGCCCCGCCGATGGGCCCGCGGTCATTCTTCTGCACGGCTGGCCCTACGACATTCACAGCTATGTCGATGTCGCCCCACTGCTGGCGTCAGCGGGCTACCGCGTGATCGTTCCGTATCTGCGCGGCTATGGCACCACGCGATTTCTTTC